>JAGMFA010000019.1 GCA_023127875.1 Candidatus Zixiibacteriota bacterium | reverse complement strand
ACCCCCTTCTATCCCCGAAGCCCTTATGGAGTGGCAAAGGTATATGCTCACTGGATCACGGTCAACTATCGGGAAAGCTACGACATCTTCGCAGTTAGTGGAATTCTGTTCAATCACGAATCCCCCAGACGAGGTTTAGAATTTGTCTCCCGAAAGATTACTGATGGTGCTGCCCGCATAAAGCTGGGCCTTTGCAAAAAGCTCTACCTGGGCAATCTGGATGCAAAAAGGGATTGGGGATATGCTGGCGACTATGTAAAAGCCATGTGGCTTATGTTACAACAGAAGGAGCCGGAGGATTTCGTCATCGCCACCGGAAAGAATCACTCGGTTAAGGAGCTGGCTCAGATCGCCTTTGAACATGTGGGCTTGGATTATAAAAAGTTTGTAGAAGTCGATCCCAAACTGGTCAGGCCCGCAGAGGTGGATGTGCTTTTAGGCGATTCATCTTACGCTCGAAAAAAGTTAGGCTGGAAAGTGGAGATCTCCTTTGAGCAATTGATCCAGATGATGGTGGATGCTGATCTGGAAAGAATTAAAAGGGAGATGAAACGTCCCTGATGTGGGTAAAGTTCGTAGGGACAGGGCTCGTCCCTGTCCGAGATCCAAGAAAGTACCATGATGACAGACGTCAGAGCTAACGAAAGAGAATTCATGAGTCAGGTCATATCCTGGCTCAATGAGATTTTTCAAAAGGGCAACTATCCTTTTGAGGTTGCATCATCTGATCCCTCCATAAAGGTCTCAGACAAAAAAACCAAATTCCCGGATGTCCAAATCTGGTTGAATAGGAAGGCGGGGCAAGGGTTCTGCGGCTGGGAGCTTAAGACTCCTCGTACGCCAGTTGATGATCCTAAGTTGCTGGAGGAAGCTTCGGAAAAAGCCCAAGCCATGCACGCGGACTATTTTGTGACCTGGAATATGCGGGATGCAATCATCTGGCGAACTCCAGCCACAGGGACGAAAGTTACTCAGGAATACAGGTCACATGCCTATCCCTCGATTGATTCAGTAACCACACCCGAGGACCTATGGGTGGAATCAAAAAAGATACTCCTCAAAGAGCGAGCGAAACAGCTTTTGAATGATCTATCCATACTTTATCGGGATGGTCACCTTCATCTGGTCGATATAGATGCTACCTTCTTTGTGCATCTGCTGAAAGAGGCTGCTGTCACGCTGGGGCCGCATATCCACAAGGCTTTGAGTCACAGAGTTGGCAGAAGTTCAAAATTCCGTGATGGGCTATTTGACTGGGCAGTCAAACAGGGTATTCAGAACTATGGTGATGAAGCCTTTTACGAGACAGTATCCCGACAGATCGTTTACAAAACTTTGGGAAAGATTTTGTTCTATATGACCCTGCGAAGATTTAGAGCGGATATTCCCAAAATGGATTTGGCAGGTGTCAAACCAACTCAAACGGATCGCAAGCTAAAGGAATATTTTGAAAAAGCACGGCAGATAGACTATCAGGCAGTTTTCGAACAGGATTTCCTGGATCAAATAGCCCTCCCTGCTTCAGGCGTTGAGACTTTAACAAAATTGATAAGCGATCTAAATCGTTTTAATTTCTCTCAAATGCCACAGGATGTGTTGGGACAAGTGTTTGAGAAACTTATTCCACAGGAGGAAAGACACGCTTTAGGTCAATATTTCACCAGGGAAGAGCTGGTGGATTTGATCAACGCATTCTGTGTGAGAAGCGAAGATGATAAGATTCTTGACCCAACCTGTGGGACGGGAACCTTTCTGATCCGTGCTTATGACCGGAAAAAGATATTAGGAGAAAAAAAACACAAGAATCTTATTTCTCACCTGTGGGGAATAGATATAGCCCGGTTTCCTGCGGAATTAGCTACTATCAATCTTTATCGTCAAGATCTGAATGACTATGCTAACTTCCCCAGAATTGACTCAAGAGACTTCTTTGAGGTTAAACCCAATCAGGTTTTTGAATTTCCACCGCCCAAACCAGGTCTTGAACCACAGCCACCTGTGCCAGAAGAACTCCCTCAATTTGAAGGCGCTGTTGGAAACTTCCCTTACATCAGGCAGGAGTTAATCGAAAAGCGGGATAAGGGTTATAAGAAGAAAATCGAAAGGGTAATCTTTGATGATTGGAAAGATGAATACAGAGAGCTATTTGACAACGGAGATATGAAGCTTTCCGGTCAGGCAGATATTTATGCTTATCTTTTCTTCCACACCGCTCGCTTTTTAAAAGAGGATGGTAGAATGGGAATAGTTACCTCCAATGCCTGGCTGGATGTTGCTTACGGTTACGAGCTTCAGAAGTTCTTTTTGAAGAATTTCAAGATCGTCGCCATAATAGAATCTCGTTGCGAACCTTGGTTTGAAGATCCTGCAGTAAATACTATCGTTACCATCTTGGAAAGATGCAAAAACAAACAGGAAAGGGAAAATCATTTAGTCAAATTTGTCAAACTGAAGAAAAAACTCAAAGGGCTTATCCCCTGGGATATGAAACTTTATGCCGTTAATCGTTGGGGAGGGTTGGATAGACTTATTTATAAAATCGAAAACACAGGAAGAGAAAACTTCAAGCTACAAAATGGCAAATTTGTTAATTCCCTCAAAGGGGTAGCAAGTTATGAGAGTGATGATTTTCGCACACGAGTGGTCAAACAGAACAAACTGTTAAACGACTTAGAAGAGGCCGGCAAGACCGTAAAGTGGGGACCATACTTGCGAGCTCCACAGGTCTATTTTGACATTTTAGAAAAGTGTAAGAGCAAATTGGTTCCTATAAGAAAGTTGGCGAAGATACGGCGAGGGTACACCACAGGAATTAACGAATTCTTCCATCTTACAGATGATAGGATTAAACACTGGGACATAGAAAAGGAGTTCTTAAAACCGATAGTCACATCCCCCAAGGAAATAGAGGAGATTTTGATTGATCCAAAAAATCTTGAATTGAAAGTTTTTGTATGTCATAAAAGTAAAAAAGAACTCTTAAAAGAAGGAAAGGGGCAGGCTCTTAAATATATCAGATGGGGCGAAAAACAAATTACCAAGCAAAAGGGAAGACACAAAAAAGGTGGGGTTCCCTTTCCAGAAGCTCCATCAGTTAAAGGCAGAACTTTGTGGTACGACGTTGGTGAACGAACACCTGGTGATTTTGTAATAAATCGATTCATCAATGAACGTTTCTTCTTTCCTGTTAACAAAGCTAAAGTCTTTTTAGGAGACGTAGTTTTCGAAGGGCAAGTAACCAAAAGGAGGCAAGCGGAATTCTATTCGGCAGTGATGAATTCTACACTGACTTTTCTATTTGTGGAACTTTTGGGCAGAGCAGGTTTGGGCGAAGGTCTACTCACCTTTTATGGTCCAGACATAGCAACACTTTTATTGCCCGATTACCATTCAGTTACTCCACCACTAAAAAAAAACATAACTAATACCTTTCACAAACTTCTTACTCGTAAGGTCGAACCCATCTCTGAAGAAGTCAAAATGAAAGATAGGCAAAAGCTTGACAAGTTGGTTTTGGAGGCTTTGGGTTTGGAGCCAGAAAAATTTCTGAAGCCTATTTATAAGGGACTTTGTGAGCTGGTGGAGGAACGAATTTCATTGGCTAAAATGCGAAAAAATGCAAAAAACGCTCGAACTAAAAGAGACATTGAGAGATTGAAGGACCAAGTGATGGATGAGTTAATTCCATACGGTATTAAGAATTTCCCGGAAGAGTTTATGGATTCTATATACTTAAAACAATCCAAAGAGATTTCCGTTCCAAAAGAAAAGATGAAACTGGGGCATTTCTTTATGGGTTTTCAGGAGATCGTAGCAGATGATGGATATAAATACCAAGCAAAAAGTCTGGAGGAGGCTAAGTTCATCGTGTATTCACAGAAACTTAACAGCTTTATTGTCAAGATTCCCAAAAGTGAAAGGGCCTTGCGCAAGGCGGTAAAGGACTACGAAAGATATGTTAGGAGTCTTAAAGACAAATTCTTTGAAGCGTTTTTCAACCGGGTATTGGATCACCAATTGGCAGAGCGATTAACCCAAACCGTTATCGAAGAGTTGGGACTGCCACAAGTGGCGGACAAGTAGGTGAAAATTTAAATACCCCCTCACCTTAGTCCTCTCTCCGGAGGGGAGAGGAAAAAAGGGTGGGGGAAAAATTCCATTGTCATGCTGAGCGTAGCGAAGCATCTCGGTTTTTGAGATTCTGAGTCCCGCCTTCGGCGGGACTCAGAATGACATGTTGCCTCTTTATTAAACGAATCGATTATGAAAATTCTGATCACAGGCATTGCCGGATTTGTGGGATCTCATCTGGCGGAACGACTCTTGAAAACAGAGAATGAGATATTCGGGATATGCCTGCCCGGTGAGAGCCTGGAGAATATCCGAAAGATCAGAAAGAATCTACACCTTTCAAATTGTGATATCACTCGATTCGACCAACTGTCCCGTGTGGTGAAAAGAATAAACCCTGACCAGATCTACCATCTGGCGGCTTTAAGCTCGGTGGGAAAATCATTCTCTCACCCATTGGATACCATCCAGACCAATATCCGCGGGACCTTGTATCTTTTGGAGACTGTCAGAAATCTAAAAAAACGAATTAAGATTCTGGTGGTGGGATCAAGTGATATGTATGGGAAAGTATTGCCTAAAGAAGTCCCCATAACTGAGAATAAACCTCTTCTTCCCATCAGCCCCTATGGTATGAGCAAAGCGGCATGTGATCTTTTAGCTTATCAATATTTCGCATCTTATGGAGTTTATGCCATACGGGCGAGGGCTTTCAATCACACTGGTCCACGGCAAAGCACTGGATTTGTAATTCCCGATTTCGCCTCGCAGATAGCTGAAATCGAGGCAGGGCAATTGCCCCCGATTTTAAAGGTGGGCAATCTCTCCACCAAAAGGGACATCTCCGACGTGAGAGACGTGGTGCGAGCATATGTTTCTTTGATGGGAAAGGGAAAGGCAGGTGAAGCCTACAATATATGTTCCCAAGAAGCGTATAGTATAAGAAATGTACTCAAAATTTTGCTTACGTTGTCGAAAAAGAAAATAAAAGTGGGAGTGGATGAGGCAAAGAACAGACCGGCGGAGATCCCAATTCTTGTGGGAAATAACGCCAAGATAAGAAAAACCACCGGCTGGAAACCGAAGATTCCAGTAAAAAAGACGTTAGAGGATACATTGAATTTTTGGAGGAGAAGAGTTAAATTCAAATATCTAATGACGAATGTCGAATGACGAATTTAAACCAGACATTCGATGTCCGTAAACCGTTATTTGTCATTCGTCATTTACTTATCTTAGGAGGCACAACTTGTATAAGAGCTTAGAGAAGAAAATAAAAAACAGAACCGCAGTGGTGGGAATCATCGGAATAGGATATGTGGGACTCCCCTTAGCGGTGGAGTTGGGAAGAGAAGGCTTCAAAGTCATTGGAATTGACATAAGCTCAGCCAAGGTAAAGCTGGTAAACTCAGGCAAATCAGACATCGATGACGTTAAGGATAAAGACCTAAAACCCCTGGTAGGGGCGGGAAGGATCAAAGCCACTACGGACTTTTCCGTATTAAAGAAAGCCGACTGTGTACCCATCTGTGTTCCCACCCCTTTGAGCAAGACCAAAGATCCGGATGTTTCCTACATACTGGCGGGGGTAAATGAGGTTAAGAAATACCTACATCCGGGGCAACTGGTGATCCTGGAGAGCACCACCTATCCCGGAACCACAGAAGAGCTGATCCTGCCGATGCTGGAGGAGACCGGACTCAAGGTGGGCAAAGACTTTTTCTTAGCGTTTTCTCCGGAAAGGGTGGATCCGGGAAATGAAAAATATACCACCAAAAATACTCCCCGGGTGGTTGGCGGGATCACCCCTCAGTGTACCCGGATCGCTAAACTTTTCTACGAGCAGACCATCACTCAGGCGATTGGAATGTCCTCCACCAAAAGTGCGGAGATGGTCAAGCTCCTGGAGAACACCTTCCGCTCGGTCAACATCGGATTGGTGAATGAGGTGGCTTTGATGTGTGATAGGTTAAAGATAGACGTATGGGAGATAATTGACGCCGCCAACACCAAGCCTTTTGGGTTCATGCCATTTTATCCCGGACCGGGATTGGGGGGACACTGTATCCCCATCGATCCGCATTATCTTTCCTGGAAACTTAAGTCATTAAATTATTATGCCAGATTTATCGAACTGGCGGGTGACATAAATTCCCGTATGCCGGAATATGTGGTGGAGCGGATTAATCGTGCTTTAAATGAGAAAAAAAAGAGCCTCCAAGGGTCAAAGATTTTAGTGTTGGGGGTGGCATATAAAAGGGATATAAAGGATGTGAGAGAATCACCAGCTCTGGATGTGATCAAGCTCTTGCAAAACGCCGGGGCACCGGTGAAGTATAACGATCCTCATGTCCCCTCCATCCGCATGGATAACTCGGTCATGAAATCGGTCAAGCTTACCGAAAAGCTTCTGCAAAGCTCGGATTGTGTAGCTGTCCTCACCAACCATTCTGCCTACGACTATGACTTTGTCGTCCAAAACGCACAACTGGTTATGGACACCCGCAATGCCACCAAAGACGTGGAAAAGAACCGGGAAAAGATTGTGAAGCTGTAAGGTTTGTTAAAAAACTTTTTGCAGAGAAAGTAGGGACAGGGCTTGTCCTTCAGGATAAATCCTTCAGGATGAATCCCTGTCCTAATCATAACCGGACAGCCACAAGGGTTCATCCTGAAGGGATTCACCCTGAAGGGCTGTCCCTACGAAAACATCCTACCAGAGCAGCTGAAATCTCGATCTTAAGCGGAACTGAAAGAATTTGATAAAGCAAGCCTTAAAGATCAGCCTGATATCTTTTCTGTTACTATTTATCTTATCTCCCGTCTCAAAAGCCACTCTTTTAGAGAACATCCCTCTGGATAGCTGGGTTTATAGTGTGGTGGATGAGCTTCACTGCCAGGGTTTATTCACCTCGCTTCATAAAAACGTCAGACCATACACCCGGGGAGAGGTCGCTTCTTTGATTTTGGAGATAAACCTAAGGCAAAAAGAAGGGAACTTGCGGCTGACTGACTCCCAACTTTGGTTGCTTGGTAAGTTGAATCAGGAATTCCGATTTGAGTTAGAAGAATTATATTATAGAAAGCAAAAAAAGAAAGATCAGACTATTCTACGGTATGGAACCAGTCCGGTAGCCTACACAACTTTAGCTGAAGGTGATAGTTCCTATGGACGTCTCAAGACAAGATTTGAAACCAGTTTGCAATTCGATAAGAGATTTGTCCTGAAGGATCGAGTGGTGATAGACAACAAAGCAGAAAAGGAGAGGAGGTATAAAGGAAGGGAGTGGAAGAACCATTTAACCGGAGTGCTGGATGAAGCATATGCTAACATAGATATGAAATATTTTCAACTTCTTTTAGGAAGAGATCACATAAGATGGGGTCCGGGAAAAGACGATGTGCTTTTGCTCTCCGATCAGATTCCTCCTTTTGATATGATAAAGATGGAGGGAAGGTTGGGTTCTTTTAAGCTGATCTATTTTGCCACGGCGCTTGATGACTGGATCTACGATTACGGTTTTCGGGCTAAAAGATATCTTTCCGGTCACCGCATAAATCTAAAACTCAGATTCGGTCTGGAGATGGGAATATCTGAGGTGGTCCTTTATGGAGGAGAGAATCGCCATCCTGAACTTTACTACCTGAATCCTCTTCTGCCTTACTATGGAGAGCAATATGATAAGGATATGGATGATAATATTCTGTGGAGCTTCGATATCGTACTTTCCATGTTTAGAAATAAGGAAATTTATTTTGAGCTTTTGGTGGATGATTTCCAGTATGATTTTGAGACTGAGCCTCACCAGACCGGATTTCAGGTGGGTTTGAATTATGCGGAGCCATTCGGCTGGAGACGAAGCTATGTTAACTTAGAATACACCAAGATCAATAACTGGGTATATGGACAGAAAAAACCCTGGAACAGATACACTTATCATGGTTGGGGTATGGGAAGCATCCTGGGTCCGGATGCTGATCGGTGGTCTTTTGAACTGATTTATCATTTTGCCAAGGATATTGACCTGGAGTTGCACGAGGAATACAGAAGAAAGGGAGAAGGACGAATCGACATTCCTCAAACTCCGGCTGTGCCTTCCTCCAAGAAATTCCCCTCCGGGGTCGTAGAGTATACAAATCGACATGAATTTATACTCACTTATCAACCCAGCGCAAATCTTAAGCTGGACCTTTCAGCAGAGTATAATAAGATCAAAAATCTCGAAAACAAAAGCGGAAAGAAAGAGGACACCTTCGTTTTCGGTGCAAAACTGAGCCTGAATCTATGGAAGGAGAGGAGATTTTAGCTTGGATAGGTTGATCCTCAAATCACCTGCCAAAATAAATCTTTTTCTTGAGGTTTTGAGGAAAAGGGAGGATGGATACCATGAGATCGTCTCCTTGATTCAAGCAGTAAATCTTTGCGATGAATTGATTTTGCGAAAAAGAAAAAATGGTGTGGTTGTAGCTTGCGATCATCCAGACTGCCCTGCAGATGAGAGTAACTTAGCTTTCAAAGCCGCTTCTCTGCTTCTTGCAGAGGAGAAGATAAATGAGGGGGTAAGCATCCGCATAAGGAAAAAGATTCCCCTCTCCGCCGGTCTGGGGGGAGGAAGCTCAAATGCTGCCGCGACGCTTAAAGGAATAAATCGGCTTTACCAGCTTCAACTTCCAGATAAAAAGTTGCACGCTCTGGCTTCTCGGATAGGATCAGATGTTCCATTTTTTCTTTATTCCGGACAAGCACTGATTAAGGGAAGGGGAGAGAAGATTGTGCCGATAAATATGTATGGAGATTATTGGCTGGTTCTGGTGTGTCCCCACATTGAGGTTTCCACCAAGTGGGCTTATCAGAACGTAAAAATTAGCTTGACAAAAGAAAGAAAAGAGCTTAATTTAAAAAGCTTGGATAATGGCTTTGTATTCTTTAAGGCTCTTCGATCTTTTAGAAATGATTTAGAAGAGGTGGTGAGCAAAAGACATCCGGTTATCCAGAAGATAAAAGAGATTTTAAAAAATTCTGGCGCGTTAAAGTCATCCATGTCGGGAAGTGGACCGACCGTCTATGGTGTGTTTGACCGAAAACCACAAGCAGAGGAGGTGGCAAAAAAACTTTTGCGGGGCGATTGGTTCGCAGAATCCAGAGGACAAATTTTTTTAACACAACCAATCCCTGGTAACATTTAAGTCCTTCAGGATGAATCCCTCCCTGGGGTAAGCTTAGAAGAAAGTTCGCCTTAAAGGGGTGGATCGGTCCTTTTTGCTTTTGGCAGAAGGCCAGTGCCTTTAAGCTGGAGGCAAACGAGTCATCAGTTGTAAACCGTCAACAAATCATTTCAACTCAGGAGGAAAGAACAGTGGAAATCTCCGAGGTAAGGATCACGTTAAGGGATGAGGCGAAGCTGAAGGCGTTTGTCAACGTTACCTTCGACAACTCCTTTGTGATTCGGGGTTTAAAGGTGATAAACGGCACCAAGGGATATTTTGTATCCATGCCCAGCCGGAAAAGAAAAAATGGAACCCATCAGGATATAGCGCACCCCATAAACAACGAGATGCGCAGAATGATTGAGGATAAGGTGTTGGCCGCTTATGAGAATGAGTTGAAAAGCAAGGAGGCCGGCGGCGGCACCGAGGAGATGCCACCCGACGAGACGCCACCCGACGAGACGCCACCCGAGGAAACGCCAGAGGATAGTGACATCATAGAATAACCTCAATTCTTCCTTTCGATCACGTCTATGGGAAAGACCTTCTTAGGTTTCTTGCCAGAGGTATGAACCTACTGGCTCACATCAAAGGTGTGAACCGTATGGTTGACACCAGAGACGTGAATCGTTTTTTCAGCACTTTTTTGGGGCGTCGTCAAGTGGTAAGACACAAGACTTTGGATCTTGGATCCCAGGTTCGAATCCTGGCGCCCCAGCCAAAAATGGTTCACGGTTCACGGTTTATAGTTCACTGTTTATGAATGGGAAGGTAAAGCTTATAAGCGGGAATTCAAATAGACCCATAGCCCAAAGGATCAATTAAAATCAAATGGAAATCGGAGAGATTCAGGAGAAAGTAGGAAAAGAAGAATATGAAATTAGCTTTCATGCAGAAAGGGCGGGGAGAGAATGAGACAGGCGATCATCTACCCGGGTGAGAATGGTTACTGGGTTGCAGAATGCCCCAGTTTGCCTGGCTGCATTAGTCAAGGCAAGACAAAAGAAGAAGCTATTGCTAACATCAAAGAGGCAATTAAAGGATACATTGCCGCACTTAAGGAAGATCATCTTCCCGTTCCAGAAGAACGCTTTGAAGCGCTTCTGGTGGCAGTATGAGCAAATTACCAAGGATTTCAGGCCAAAAGTGTGTCAAAGCACTGGAAAAGGTTGGTTTTTATTTCAAACGACAAGAAGGGAGTCACATAATTTTACGTCGAGACGAGCCTTTTGCACAGGTGGTTGTCCCTGACCATAAAGAACTAGACCGAGGCACTCTACGTGCCATTATTAGACAGGTTGGTCTCAGCGTAGATGAGTTCATGAAGTTGTTATGACGTGGCTTCTTTGCTTAACAAGATGTTTACAGCTTTGCCCAAGCTCGCCCACGGCGAGACTTGGCAAAAACTTAGAGGTTAGGGGGCAAAGAACTCTGCGAAAGAGAAAACGTTTATGAATAAGAAGGTAAAGCTGATAAGCGGGAATTCCAACCAGCCCTTAGCCCAAAAGATAAGTGAGTAGCTGGAGATTCTGCTGTGGGCTCCGGAGGAGAAAGTATGATTTGTGAATTTTGTGAAGGACAGACAGTAAAAAAGAAAGTGAAAAGGCAACACTGGTTTCATGGTAGGTTGTACATAGTTGAAAACGTAGAGGCGGAGGTTTGCTCTGAATGCGGAGAGCGATACTTTCATGCAAAAGTCCTTGAAGGGATCGATCGTCTTCTTGGAGGAACTCACGACGTGAAAGATCGAATAGAAGTTGAAGTAATTAGTCTGTAGGACTCCAGGGTGCGATATCTTTTACATGACGTAAAGGACCTTGCTTCACTTCGTGCAAGTGCCGACAAGTGTCGACTTCTTTTCCATCAGGAGCGAAAGCGTTTATGAACGAGAAGATAAAGCTGATAAGTGGAAATTCCAATAAGCCTTTGGCTCAGAAGATAGCTGATTATCTGAACATCGCTCTATGTGATGCGGAGATTGCCAGATTTTCCGACGGAGAGATTTCGGTAAAGATAAATGAGAACATTCGGGGAACAGATGTCTTCATAATACAGCCCACCAACCCACCGGCAGAGAATCTGCTGGAGCTTCTGGTGATTATCGACGCTGCCAGTAGAGCCTCTGCCGAAAGGATCACCGCGGTGATCCCTTACTACGGCTACGCCCGTCAGGACAGAAAGGATCAGCCCCGGGTTCCCATCACCTCCAAGCTGGTGGCCAATCTCATAGTGGCGTCAGGGGCCGACAGGGTTTTGACCATGGATTTGCATGCCTCTCAGATTCAGGGTTTCTTTGATATCCCCTTGGATCATCTTTTCGCCAATCCGGTTTTCTATGATTACTGTGCCAGTTTTAAGTCAGATGAATGGGTGGTTTTGGCTGATTTAGGTAGCATAAAGATGGTGCGGAACTTCGCCAAGAAACTCTCCATGCCGTTTGCCGTTCTGGATAAGAAAAGACATGTGGCCAATCAGGTGGAAGTCTTGAATATAATCGGTGAGGTGGAAGATAAGAATATAATCATCCGGGATGATATCGTGGACACGGCTGGAACTCTAACCCAGGCGGCAGATTTTTTAGTCAAACAGGGAGCTAAAGAGATCTATGCCTGCTTGACCCATGCAGTGCTGTCGGGCAGGTCACTGGAGCTAATCGAAAAATCATCCATAAAGAAACTGGTGGTATCAGATACCATAAACTTGGAAGACAAAAAACTCTCACACAAATTCGAGATTGCATCCGTGGGCAAAATATTTGGAGAAGCCATAAAACGCATTCATGAGGGAGAATCGGTAAGTTCCCTTTTCGAATATTGATCCACCAAGGAGTGAAATATTATGAAAGAGATTGTGCTAAAAGTAAGACCCCGGGAGAAGAGGGGGAAAGAACATGCTAAAAAGCTAAGAAGAAGTGGTTTTATACCTGCGGTGGTATATGGTCAAAAACCCCCTTCGGTTCTTTTAGAGATAGAGAACAAATCTTTTTCTGCTCTTTTGAGAGGGGGACTGGGAGAAAATGTCTTAGTCACTTTAACCATAAGTGATCAGAAGGATGGAGAGAGGAGGGTGCTGATTAGGGAGATTCAACGAGATCCGGTCAAAGGAGATATCGTGCATGTGGATTTCCACGAGATTTCCCTCACCAAGAAGCTCAACATCCAGGTGCCCATTCATCTAGTGGGGACGCCGGCGGGAGTGAAGGACGGTGGTATCCTCCAGCACGTGTTAAGGGAACTGGAGGTGGAATGCTTGCCCACTGCCATCCCGGAGAAGATTGAGGTGGACGTAAGCAATCTTAATATCGGGGATTCCATTCACGTGGCGGATATCAAGGTGGAAAACGTGGAGATACTTTCTGATCCTCAAAGCTCCATCCTCACCGTGGTTCCTCCCACCGTATTTAAGGAGGCTGAGGTTGCTCCTGCAGTCGCTGAAGAGGAGCCGGAGGTGATAACCGAGAAGAAGGAGGAGGAGGAGGAGAAAGAAAAGGAAGAGAAGAAAGAAGAGAAGAAGGAAAAGGAAGCCAAAGTAGAGAAAAAACCCGCTGAGGGCGGCAAGGAGGAAAAGAAAAAGGAACAGAAATAGAAAAAACCAAAAGAAAGATACTACTCTTCATGGGCGATTTAAAAAACTCTTTTTCAGACAAACATAAATGTCCACAGGATGCATGGGATTTGCACTCCAAGCATGGAACGAGAGTTTACCTGTCTCAAGATATCATTTAAGTCAACTCACCTGCGGACCTTAAGCTCTAAGCTTTTTCACCAGACCTTTGTCTTAGCCTTTTATTAATCTTGCAAAAAATCTTGGGAAAAGTAAAGATGAAAAATAGATGGATTTTTTTTCTAATCTTTTTGCTTCTTTTGGGCTGTTACAGCAATAAAAACAAAACCGAAGAGAGAGCACGAGAAAGGATAACCCAGTTTATGTTTATGATGGCAACAGACCAGTTGGAGGAAGCAGAAAAGCTTTTGTCAAATGCGCTGATCGATAGCGAAAACAAGGAGCTTTTTTTAAGCAATTTCGATAACTGGCAGTTGAAGGATACCACTGACATCATCATAGACATACAGCAAATATACATTCCGGAGGATGATCCAAAAAACAGAGCCATGGTATCGATGACCATTCGTAGCGAGAAAAACGGATTTACCAAGGTGGTCTCCATGCCCATAACATATGAGAAAGGGGACTGGTATATCGGAGCATGAAAGGCGTGATACTGGCAGGTGGATTGGGCAAACGGCTTTATCCTTTGACCAAGATCACCAACAAACATCTCCTCCCGGTCTATGACAAGCCCATGATCTTCTATCCTCTGCAGACTTTGATCAATGCAGGGATTGATGACATCCTGATAGTCACCGGCGGAAATCACGCAGGTGATTTTTTAAGGCTTCTTGCCAACGGAAAGGAGTTTGGTTTAAAACACGTAAATTATACCTACCAGGAAGGGGAAGGTGGAATTGCCGATGCTTTGGCATTGGCGGAGCATTTCTCCGATTATGAGAAGATAGTGGTTGTTCTGGGAGATAACGTAATAGAGGGAAGCATAGTCCAGGCGGTGAAAGATTTCCGAAAGCAAAAAGAAGGAGCAAAGATCCTTTTGAAGGAGGTGTCCGATCCAGAAAGATTCGGGGTGCCGGAGATAGTGGATGGGAAGATCATAGGGATAGAGGAAAAGCCCAAAGTTCCCAAATCCAGATATGCGGTGATCGGAATCTATATGTATGACGCCAAAGTCTTTGACATAATAAGAACTCTGAAGCCCTCCCATAGAGGAGAACTGGAGATCACCGACGTGAGCAACGCTTATATAAAAGAGGGGACGATGACCTACGACCTTTTGGACGGATGGTGGTCGGACGCAGGTACCTTCGAGTCGCTCCTCCGGACAAGCAACCTGGTGGCACAGGGAGGGGCTAATAAAAAAAATCTATAACAAAAGTTTAGTATTTTTGGGGAAGCTTTTCATTCTATCGACTTTGAAAATATTGTTTAATTTGCGTAGCCAAGCCTTTATACTTCGTCTCCCGCCGAGGGCGGGATGTCGAAGGATGGCTTGGCGGTCTATAATTTACAAAAAACGTTGCAGAGCTTGTTGGTAGATTCTTCCTTCTTAAAAATCACTCCCACAGGTGGGGGATTATGTTAGGAGAGTTGAGAAATGATTCATGGAGTAGCAACCAAAAAGCTCAAGGTGATTCCGGATGAGCGAGGGCGCTTAACCGAGATCCTCCGCTCAGATGATGAGTTGTTCACTAAATTCGGGCAGGTCTACATGACCACTGCATATCCCGGCGTGGTGAAGGGCTGGCATTACCACAAAAAACAGATCGACCATTTTGCCGTGCTGAAGGGGATGATCAAACTGGTGTTATACGATAACCGAGATGATTCTCCTACCAAAGGGGAGGTAAATGAGTTTTTCTTAGGCGAGCACAATCCCATGCTGGTAAAGATACCCCGCCTGGTTTTGCATGGTTTCAAGTGCATAAGTCAACAGGAGGCTATCTGCATCAACATACCCACCGAGGTCTATAACTACGAACAGCCGGATGAGTTCCGGGTTGATCCCCATAAAAATGATATTCCTTATGACTGGGGAAGAAAGGAGGGGTAAGAAGGATTTTGCCTCATTGGAGTAAAGGTATGGAAAATACACTCTACTACGGAGATAACTTAGAGGTTCTCAGGAAATACATCCCAGATAATTCTATTGACTTAGTTTATTTAGACCCACCATTTAATTCTAAAGCCACCTATAATATTCTTTTTAAAGAGCCCACCGGAAAGCCATCCACCGCTCAGATAACCGCCTTCGAGGATACCTGGCACTGGACAGAGGAGACAGAGAGAATCTTCCAAGATATTATCAAGCAAGCACCTGTAAACATTGTGAAAACGATGACCTCCTTCAGAGATTTCGTGGGAATTAACGATGTTATGGCTTATCTAACCATGATGTGTATCAGGTTGCTTGAGTTGAGGAGAGTATTGAAAGATACAGGTTCCATTTATCTACATTGTGATCCGACCGCCAGCCATTACCTAAAGATTTTGATGGATACGGTCTTTGGGAAAGAGAATTTTAGAAGCGAAATAGTTTGGTGTTATTCAGAGAGGGAGATTGCAAAAAAGTATTGGAATAAGAAACATGATGTGATCTTTTTCTATACAAAAAAGAGGGATGACCAACACACTTTCAACTGGAAAGAAGTGGTGCTGCCATATAGCGAAGGAACGCTTAAGAAATTTAATTACACAGATGAAAACGGGAGGAGATTTCAAATAAGGGGAAAGGGTGGACCTTATGTAGGAAAACAAGGGCTTGATATCTCATTGGAAAAGAGCCACCCAGATTGGGTATACAGGGATTATCTTGACAAAGCTCCCGGTATCCCGCCAAGAGACTGGTGGGTGATTCCAGTGATAAATAGAGCGGCAAAAGAACGATTAGGTTACCCTACTCAAAAGCCGGAAGCTGTGTTGGAACAAATTATAAGGGTTTCCTCGAACAAAAACCATATAATCTTGGACCCGTTCTGTGGTTGTGGAACTACTATAGCGGTAGCAGAAAAACTGCAACGGAAGTGGATAGGTATAGATATAACCCACTTGGCCATTAATCTGATTAAGTGGAGACTAAAAAATCAATTTGGACTGGAGCCCAAAAAACATTATACGGTTATTGGTGAACCTGCCGACTTTGAGGGCGCTAAAGAATTAGCTGTCCAGAATAGGTATCAATTTCAATGGTGGGTTTTATCACTGATAGGCGCTCGACCTTATGGAGATAAGAAAAAAGGAGCTGATACGGGAATTGATGGGTTTATTTACTTTATGGATGAGAAGGAAAAGGTCAAAAGTGTGGTGGTTCAGGTCAAGAGTGGAAAAGTATCGGTAAAGGATATAAGGGATTTAGGGCATGTGATAGATAGAGAAAAAGCAAAAATGGGAATATTCATTACGTTGGAAGAACCAACCGCTCCAATGAAAAGGGAGGCTTTAGATAAAGGATATTACAAGTCACCTAATGGGGAGGAGTATCTCCAAATTCAAGTTTTTACGCTAAAAGAGATCTTAGAAGGCAAAAAGCCAAAACTTCCGCCTAAGCTCGATTCATTTAAAAAAGCCAAAAGATATACTCCAAAAGAAAAAAATTTAGAGATTTTTGAATAGGTAAAATAAAGTAAGATGCTTTGTTGAGGAGTTGGCGTGAAGATTCTCATCACCGGGGGGGCTGGATTTATCGGATCAAATTTCATCAGATACATTCTTTCCAAATATCCTCATTACCATATAGTAAACCTGGACAAACTCACTTATGCGGGTAATTTAGATAACCTTTCTGATATAGAGAACAGTCCCAATTATAAGTTCGTTAAAGGAGATATCTGTGATTCTGAGTTGGTGAATAGGATAGTTGGAGATGGCATCGAAGCTATCGTTCACTTCGCCGCCGAAAGTCACGTAGACAGATCCATCTACGATCCGGGGATATTTGTAAAAACCAACGTTTTGGGCACACAGATTTTGCTCGAATCCGCCCTGAAGTTCAAGATAGACAGATTCATCCAGGTCTCCACGGATGAAGTATACGGGAGCTTGGGCAAAGAAGGTTCCTCAACTGAATCCTCCCCCCTTTTGCCCAACAGCCCTTACTCTGCTTCCAAGGCTTCGGCTGATCTTTTAGTCCGCTCCTATTTTGAGACCTTTCGTCTCCCCGCCATAATCACCCGATGCACCAACAACTATGGTCCCTATCAATTTCCAGAGAAACTTATCCCCTTGTTTATCACCAATGCCCTGTTTGATCAAGAACTGCCAATATATGGAGATGGGCTGTATGTGCGGGATTGGATCTATGTGGAGGATCACTGCAAAGCTTTAGATGTAGTTTTACATCAGGGAAAGGTAGGAGAGATTTATAACATCGGAGGTGGAAATGAGATGACCAACTTAGAGATCACCGATTTGATCCTAAAGAAGTTGAACAAACTTAAGTCACTGATCAAACATGTTAAGGACAGACCAGCTCACGATCGACGGTATTCTCTGGACTGCTCGAAGATAAAAGCTGAACTGGACTGGAAGCCGGATACTCCATTTGAAGAGGGAATCTCCAAAACCGTGGATTGGTATGTCTCCCATCAAAGTTGGTGGCAGAAGATAAAAAGTGGGGAATATTTAGAATATTATGAGAAGCACTATCTCCAGAGAGAATCATCCTGAGAGAGATTGTCGTAGGGACAGCCTCATTTGAGTCAACTGACCTTGTGGCTGTCCGCATTAGGGTTAAGACAAGGAAGGATTTATCCTGAAGGAAAAAATGTGAAGTCCGCAGGTCTACCAGATCGGACAGGGGTTGTACCCCTGTCCGTAGAAAAGGGGCGGGGGTGCAACCCCCGCCCCAACAGGTAAGAATACTTAAAATATTACGAGAAGCATTACCAGCTCAGAGATTCATCCTGAAGGAAGAATGGTTTTTCGAGACTGGTTTAACGGTGGCGATGCTGGTTTCGAAGCGGGAAGCTCGATAAAGGAAGCTGGAAAATTCGCAATAGATGAAAAAAATTCAAGCTTCGAGAATCGATTGTCGAGCTTCGTTACCAGCTTCACCAACGACAAACAAAAGAGGCTATAAGGATTCACCCTGAGGGAAAGCATGTGAAGTCCGCAGGTCAGTTGTTCATTTGAATCCATAGGAACTCAAATGAGATCCACAGGAAGGGTCTTGATCACCGGAGCGAATGGGCTTTTAGGGCAGAAACTCTGCCGGGACTTCTCATCATCTCACAAAGTCATCGCGACAGACCTTCATCCACAAAATTTCGTATCCTTCCCGAATTTTTCCTATGAGAAATTGGATTTAACTGACAGAAGGGCATTTGAGTTTCATGTCCGATTTTACAATCCGAAAGTAGTCATAAATGCCGCCGCTTACACCGACGTGGATGGATGCGAAATCAACAAAGATCAAGCCTGGGCAGTCAACGTGGGTGGGGTAAAAAATCTGGTGAAAGTATGTCAGGAGCATAAGATCAGACTGATTCATTTATCAACAGATTACATCTTCGAAGGAGAGAAGGGACCCTATTCTGAGGATGATCCTCCACATCCGGTGAGCTTTTATGGAGAGACCAAGCTCGAAGGTGAGAACGTCATAAGACAAAGTGGCGTCGATTTTCTGATTGTGCGGACCAACGTGCTTTATGGATTTGGGAAAAAAGTAAAGAAGAACTTTTTGCTCTGGCTTATAGAGAAACTTTCCGCTGGGGAGAAGATCAAAATCGTCATCGACCAGTTCAACAACCCCACCCTGGCGGACAACCTGTCTTTATGTGTATTGGAGATGGTGAGAAAAAACCTGTCTGGAGTTTTTCACATAGGTGGAGCAGAATATCTATCCCGTTATGATTTTGCTCTGAAGGTCGCGGGAAGCTTCAACTTCAATAAGGCAGGTATTTCTCCTACCAAGACAGAGTCTTTAAAGCAGAAGGCAAAAAGGCCTTTCCGTGGAGGTCTAAAAACGGAGAAGGCGCAAAGGATTCTCAAGACTAAGCTCTTAAACGTAGAAGAGAGTTTGGACCAGGCAAAGCAGAGCCAAAAAGAGATAGAGATTTTGTAGGCGGGGTTGCGACCCAAGAAGAGCTATCTACAACAGCAAAGAGGTGGGGCAATCTTCAGTAGCGCGACTCCAAATGATGGTAATGGGCGAGACGCCCCCAACCAACGAGAACATCCCCTTCTTCATCTTCCCTAGGAAGATTTTGCAAAAACTCGTTCCACTGAGTTACTAAGAGGAGCAGGAAACAGTTTACATCTTATTATTCGTATGAATGCTTCGCATTGATTTTTTCTCTCACATGCGAATTCTGCACCTTGAGGCCTGTTTTTGGCTTGACTTGTCCACAGGTCAGTTGTTCATTTGAATCCATAGGAACTCAAATGAGATCCAGA
>JAGMFA010000189.1 GCA_023127875.1 Candidatus Zixiibacteriota bacterium | reverse complement strand
TTAATCGGCACAGGAGATCCAGGCGAAGATCGAATCATCTGCGTTTCAGGTGCCAGCCTGGGAACAGCCAGCGTATTATGGGAACACAGCTTTGGAAAGTCGGTTCACGACGTTGCCGCCATTGGGGACGTGAACGGAGACGGGATACAGGATGCATTAGCCGGAGTGTGGGACGGAACGGTATACTGCAGAAATGGGACAAATGGAGCACATATCTGGAGCTATTTGGTGGGAACATACGATTACATCATGAGAGTAGTGCCCATCGACGATATTGATGACGATGGAATTCAGGACGTTCTGATCGGATCGTGGAAAAATGCCATAATATGCGTTTCTGGTGCTGACGGAGCCGAAATCTGTAACTACACTGTGGGAACGTTAAACGGAGGAGACGTCTGGTCAGTGGACGCATTAGATGACGTAAATGGCGATGGGTATCCTGAGGCTGTGGGAGGATCATTTGATCACAAAGTCTACTGCATCGATCTCAGGGTGTGCGACACCCTCTGGACCTACACCACCGGCAATCGTCTTCTTACAGTAAGAGGTCTTCCGGATGTGGACGGCAACTCTGCGCCGGACGTTCTGGCAGGAACCCAGAAGCTATACGGTCAGCCTGGCGGAAAAGCCTTTTGTATCTCCGGCGGTATCTCACTGGACACTGTGCCCGACATCGTTTCCACCTCACCAGCGCAGAATGAGTTGAATGTGCCGGTTAACACCAACATCTCGGTCACTTTCGATATTCCTATGGATGAGACCACCATCAACGACTCTACTTTTGTGGTTAATGCATGGTCTACAGGGTTACATCAAGGCACGATTACCTATAACAGCTTGACCAAAACTGTAAACCTGGATCCAGACAGTGATTTCGCTGTAGGGGAAATTGTAACCGTGGTGCTCACCACCGATATACAATCAGCCCTGGGGTTTCCTTTGGACAGCAGTTATGTCTGGTCTTTCACCACTGAAGTCAGCGACGAAAGTCCTGGGACTTTTGCCCCTGATTCGGTCTACTCAGTCGGTGAAGGTCCTTGGTCAATTTTTGCTGCTGATCTGGATGGTGATGGGGACCCGGATCTGGCGACTGCGAATGTTCACACGGATAACCTCTCGGTTCTGTTGAATAATGGGGACGGCACCTTCGCCCCGCATTCGGATTATCCGGTGGATGAGGATCCGTGGTCGGTCTTTGGGGGTGATCTTGACGCTGATGGAGACCTTGACCTTGTGACTGCCAATATGTATGACAACACTGTCTCGGTTTTGCTGAACAAGGGAGATGGCACCTTCAATCCCCAATCGGCCTATCCGGTGGCTGACGGGCCCGCCGGTCTATTTGCAGCCGATCTTGACGGTGACGGCGACCTGGACCTAACAACTGCAAACGCGTATTCCGACAATGTCTCGGTTCTATTGAACGATGGAAATGGCAACTTCGCCTCCCATTCGGCATATCCAGTTGGTGATATGACCATGCCCGTATCAGTGTTTGCCGCTGATGTTGATGGAGACGGTGATCTTGACCTCCAGACCTCTAATTATGGTACCTACGACGTTGCGGTTCTGCTAAACGACGGGAATGGGGTCTTCACGCTCTCCTCGCTCTATCCGGTGGGTGATCTTCCTCTGTCGGTTTTTACTGCTGATCTTAATGGTGACAGTGATCTGGACCTTGCAACTGCAAATTGTTATTCCAGCAACGTTTCGGTTCTATTAAACAATGGAGACGGCAGCTTTGGTGCCCACTCGGTCTATCCAGCCGGCACTGGCCCCTGGTCGGTTTTCGCCGTCGATCTCGATGGTGACGAAGACCTGGATCTGGCAGTTTCAAGTGAGTTTTCCAGCGACGTTTCGATTCTTATGAATGACGGGGATGGAACTTTTACCCCCGATTCGGTCTATCCGGTGGGGGATTATGCTTACTCCATCTTTGCTGCTGATTTTGATGGTGACGGAGATCTTGACCTGGCAACTGCCAATTATGGTTCTGATAATGTCTCGGTTCTGCGCAACTGCCTCCCCACTGGTGACTGCACCGGGGATGACGTGGTAGACCTTGGCGATGTGGTTTATTTGATAAACTACCTATATAAAAACGGCACTGCTCCTGACCCTATGGAACTCGGTGATGTTAACTGTGACGGAGTTGTGGACCTGGGGGATTTGGTTTACCTTATAAACTATCTCTTCAAGGGTGGCCCACCACCGAAATGTTGTTAGATCGGAGGCCGGGTTGCGATCCCCCGCCAAAGGTGGGGGGAGTTACCGACGCCTGTGTTTGTCGGGCTGTCCCACCCTTGGCGGGACAGCCCGACCTACAGATCTAATATTAGGATAATGAATTTAAACAATTCCTAAACATTTATTCAGGAAGACATGATATGAAGACAAACTCTCTTTTTCCCCTCTTGTTTTCCTCACTATTACTATGCAATGCTGAGTCGTATGCTCTTGATCGTATTTCATTGGGCGTGGGAAAAAGTAAAGAGTTAGTTAATATTTGCCGTTTGGGATTTCAAAGAGAATTTGATAGTAAATGGTTTAAGTGGAAAACTGGATATGTTTCTGGATACCATGAAGTATCCCTAAACTATTGGGAATATAATAATGAGTCTATAAAAGGAGCTGCGTATTCTCCCGTATTCATTTATGAATTTCAGTTAAATAGAAACATGTTCCCCTACTTGGAGGCTGGCATAGGAGTAAGTTATATATCAGGAAAGATAATTGGATGCAGTGATCTGTCATCGCATTTTCAGTTTGAAGATCGCGTTGGTATTGGTGCAAAGATCGGAAAACAAGAGAATCACGATTTAAACTTGAGGTATATGCACTATTCAAATGCCGGTATTAAGCAACCAAATCAAGGAATTAGCATATTCATATTTTCCTATACTTGTTCTTTCTAGTGCTTTATTAAATAACATAAGATTGTAGGTCAACCATCCCGTAGGGTGGTTGACAAATATATTGTCAAGCAGGCTTCGCCATGCTTGACCTACGTTTTAACCTTACCCTAGCCCTCTCCTTGAAAAGGAGAGGGGACAATCTCCCCTCCTTGTTAAGGAGGGGATTAAAGAAAGGTTCTGTTATGATTTAGTGACTCACAAATGGGGACAGGTCGAATAATCAATCCATATACCTACCTGCATTCACGTCTACAACTTCTCCAGAGACATAATCATTTTCAAGCAGATAGATAACGGTATGAGCTATCTCCTCGGGTTTGGCAATCCTTCCGAATGGTGTTAGGGATGACAATTTCCTCTTGGTCTCTTCAGATATAAGTTCCGTGTCCACCGGTCCAGGAGCAACGGCATTTACCGTAACTTGCGGTGCTAACTCAGAAGCTAAAGCAAAGGTCAAGCCAATCACCCCCGCTTTTGATGCGGCATAATGACAACCAATCGTTCCGCCCGTTTTCCCTGCTATTGAGGAAATGTTTACTATCTTACCTTTATTGTTTCTTAACTCTGCCGCGGCTGCCTTACAGCAATTGAAAACTCCAGTTAGATTGACGTCAATAATCTGCTTCCATTCTTCAATGTCGATATTCTCTATGGCTGAGTTTGGCCCGGATGCGCCAGCATTGTTCACCAGCACATCTATACTTCCAAAGTTTTTCTTTATCAGATTTATCATATTCTTAACCTGAAGAAAATCCCTCACGTCCGCCTGGATTTTCAATGATTTCACACCAATCTCTTCCAAATTCCTTACTGTTTCCTGTGCTTTATCTTCGTCTTTGTGGAAACAGATAGCGATATTTGCTCCCTTATTTGCCAGCGCAAAAGAGATGGCTTTACCAATTCCTCTGTCTCCGCCAGTTACAACTGCATTCTTACCGTCGAGTTGCATATTTATCAGCCTTTCCAGCTTTCATTCTCCATGGCTATAAAAGCTTTTAGCTCCTGTTGATTCATTACTGCTAATTTCACTTCAACTTTTGCACCCA
>JAGMFA010000188.1 GCA_023127875.1 Candidatus Zixiibacteriota bacterium | reverse complement strand
GACCTGCGTAAAATTGAGATTCTTCGCTGCGCTCAGAATGACAACCCTTGAGATATGGGTAATAGTCAGCCCAGAGGGAGAGGAGAAAGCCTCGTATCAGAAATAAGTGCGTCTGTATTAATCCCATTTCTTCACTCATCATCAGCTTAGGCTTTCCACATCACTTCATAAAAGCCTTTGACCGTTTATCTCCAGTTGAAATTTAAGTCTCAGAAACTCTGCCGCTCTTCGGCAGACCAGCATTCGCGACAAAAATATCTCAAAATATTCCATCACCTGAGAGATGGAGGTATCGATTTTAATCTCCAAGGTGACGGTCTTTTCCCCTTCCTCCACCCTCAAAAATGAGCTTTTAGCCGCATAGTTCACTCGATCATGGATGTCCAGCTTGATCTCTTCCAGGGTGCGCACACGGGAACTATGCACATCGGATTTATCCGCTAAGATCACTGCGGCACAGATGTCCGACACCGGCTGACCATCTTTTTCGTCGTGATTTCCGATGGCGGCTATCACATCCATAATATCCTCCAGAGGCATCTTCATCTCCGAAAGGATGGAGTAAGCCAGGATGGCTCCGGTCTGGGCATGATAATCCCGGTTGATCACGTTTCCGATGTCATGCAAATAAGCAGCAATGGCGGCTAAATGCGCCCGCTCCTCCGGATGTTTCAACCGGTCCATAATGTTATAAGCGATGTTGGCGGCTAAACTGGCATGTCTTTCGCCATGCTCGGTATACCCGATCACCCCCAAGATCTCATCTGATTTCTTGATCAAAAGCTTTACCTGTTCATTCTTTTTAACGTCCTCTACCGTTATCATCAATTGTCACCTCTTTGAAGAGTTCTCCTAAGTTAGCCGTCTAAATCAATACTTCGGATTTTTCACCCTTGGACTTAATCGAGCGGTGAACCGTAAACAGTGAACGGTGAACTGTAAACAGAATAAGTTTGTGTTTGCCTCAAAGCATGTCCATGGGATCCACATTAACAGTTATACGAACCGCCTCTTTCTTTTTTGCATTTTTCTCCCCTTCCAAAATCTTTCTGATCAAACTGCTTATACTGTTAATACTCTTTGTCTTTATCAACAACTGCCAGCGATACTGGTTTTTTATCTTAGAGAGTGGCGCCGGTGCAGGACCTAAGATTTCCGCTCTTTTTTGCCTTCCGGATTTTATCCTTCTTTTCAGAGTAGAGGAAAAATTTTGCGCGCAGGAGGTAACTTTCCTCAAGCTCTTGCCGGAGAAGACCACCAGGATCAAATGATTGAAGGGGGGATAACCTAACTCCCTGCGCTGTTCTAACTCTTTTAAATAAAATTCTTCAAAATCATGCGAAGCGGCAAGTTTAATTGTCCAATCTTCTGGATAATAAGTTTGGACAATCACCTCCCCTTCCAGCGTACCCCTTCCGGCTCTGCCTGCCACTTGAGTAAGCAGTTGAAAGGTTCTCTCCTTAGAACGGAAATCGGGAAGGTCCAAGCCAGTATCGGCGGAGATTACCCCCACCAGAGTGACATCAGGAAAATCCAAGCCTTTGGTGATCATCTGAGTTCCCAGAAGAATGCCAAACTTTTTTTTGCCGAAATCGCTTAACAATTTTTTATGCGCACCTTTCTTAACAGTTGTATCCAGATCCATTCGTTCCATCAGCGCTTTAGGGAGATGTTCTTTAAGCTCTTCCTCAATCTTTTGAGTGCCTGCTCCCTTGTACATGAATCTGTGCCCCTGGCAATTGGGGCAAAGATTTGGCGCCTTTTTTTGATAATTGCAATAGTGGCATCTCAAGGAGAAGTCAGTCCGGTGAAAGGTCAAAGTTATATCACAGTGGGGACATTTTTCGATATGTCCGCAATCCTGACATTTGACGAAAGTGGAAAAACCTCGACGATTCAAAAACAAAAGCGCTTGTTCTCTATTATCCATCCTATCTTGCAAAAGAGTTCTCAGGCGGGAGGAGAGAAAATTTCGGTTTCCTTCTTTCCTTTCCTGGGTGAGATCAACGATCTTTACATTTGGAAGTTTTTGTTTCGCCACTCTCTCCTTCAACTGGCATAATACGTACTTCCCGCTTTGAGCATTATAATAAGATTCCAGACTGGGGGTAGCTGAGCCCAAAATAACCACAGCTTCATTTAATTTAGCTCTCATAACGGCGACATCTCTGGCATTGTATCTTGGGGTGGGATCATCCTGTTTGTAGGAAGGATCGTGTTCCTCATCTACCACGATCATTCCCAGATTTTGAAAAGGTGAAAAAACGGCTGATCTTGCTCCCACCACGATGGAAAGCTCACCGCTTCTCACTCTCCTCCAGGTGTCAAACCTCTCCCCTGCAGATAGCCGGGAGTGAAGGCATCCAACCTTTTCACCGAAGTTAGCTTTAAATCTGGATATGATCTGGGGGGTCAGTGATATCTCCGGCACCAGGATCAAAGCCTGTTTTCCGTCCTTCAAAACTTCCCTTATAGCTTTTATGTAAATCTGAGTCTTACCGCTTCCGGTGATTCCGTGAATCAGGAAAGGTGAATACTTAGTCTCACCCAAAGCCTTCCTGATTTCCACCAGTATTTCTCTTTGCCCTTTATTCAAAGACACGGGTTGTGTCTCCGGCAGATCCAGTGCCCAGTCGCCTTCTCTTATTTTTTCAACTGCGACTAATTCAATCACGCCTTTTTTTTCGAGTCCCTTGAGCGAATTTGTACTGATTTTGTACTGACCGGTAAGCTTCTTCCAGGATAGTTCTCCCCCATTTTCTAAAAGAAGTTTCAGACAATTTGCTTGTGCCGGAGACTTTTTTTTCATAGCTGAAATTGCCGATTGCAAAAGCTCCAAATTCTCAGAAGTATTATCAAAATTCTTCATCCTCACCATCTTTTCATATATAATTCCTACACCCGGTCTGCCCAGGCGTTCGTCGATTTCAATCTCTCCCTTTTTGCTAAGATCATATAGTTCTGCATAAAGACCTTTTGCCTTGAGGGTTCTGGCAAGCCAGGAAAGCTTTCGCTCCTCACCATCTGCCAAGACATCCAGAATTCTCTTCTGCCTAGCAGAGAACTTACTTGCAGAATCCTCCTTGCCCCTTGCCCCTTGACCCTTGACCCTTGTCTTCACGTACATTTCACTTTTCAGCATAAGCTCAGACGGAAGAGCCGTCCTCAAAGCTTCACCCCACGAGCAAAGGTAATAGTCGGAGACCCACTTTGTGAGTTCAAGCATTTCGCCTGAGAAAAGAGGGTAGGGATCCAGAAAATCTTTAATCTCTTTGACATTTGGAATATTAGCAGTCGCGGTTAATCCTACCACAAAACCGGTCACAATCCTCTTTCTGAGGGGAACCAAGACTCTGAATCCCAGATCCATCTTTCCCTCAAGATGTGAGGGAATCCGGTACACAAACGGCTCCGATAAAGGTAGGGACAAAGCCACCTGAGCAAACATAAAAGCATCCTATTCTATTCAGTTTGATTTCTACACCACTCTTTTTAATTTACACCCGATTTGAAGGGATGTCAAGTAAACATACAACGGGGGTGTGTAAAGTAATTTTTTTGAATTTTTGGTTGTGTCAGGACTAAGGAGTCTGTCCGAGAAATACTAAAGTCATATTTCCGGCCCCTATATATGTAGTGCGAGATTATAGTTGCCCAATTTATTGGGCTTTCTGAACGCTCGATAAATCGAGTCTCAAGATTCAAATGAACAACTACATTCTCGGACATGCTCTAAGATCCTGACACGACACAAAAAAATCCTTTTGCAGAGCTGATCATGCCATAGGCAGATCCCGCCAGAGGCGGGAGAGCCCTGCCTACGAGAATGTAACTCATTGATCTTTCGTAGGTCGAGCGGACGCCCACCCGTACGGGTGCCCTCCCGTCTGAGGGCATCTTGTCCGACCACCCCACTACCCTTTTTTCAGAGATCTTTAAGAAAATACTGTCTTCGCAATATAATAATGTCA
>JAGMFA010000187.1 GCA_023127875.1 Candidatus Zixiibacteriota bacterium | reverse complement strand
AGCCCTGCCAAAGGGGTTTTTCAACAGAGCCTTAACAGGCCACTTCTCACAGAGATGGTGGAGAGTTTTCAGTTAGACTTGCGATAGGAACAAAAGGTTTGGCAATCATTCACGAACCGACCACCGCGAACATGCTCAACATTTCCCCTGATAACACAGCCAATTCGTTTCAATATGAGTCCACGAGAGAAGCAGAAAAAAGGGAAAGGTGTAGTGATAGTCAGTGGGTGATGGTTGTTCGATTTATTAAAAACCTTACCTTAGCCCTGCGAAGCATTCATATGAATCTCCTTAGAAAGGAGAGGTGAAAGTCCCCTCCTTTTCAAGGAGGGGATTTAGGGGAGGTTAAAAAAGTAAGGTTTTTTCAAAACTTATCTACAATTGAGGCTTTCAACCATGCTTTTAGCCGTTGATATTGGAAATACCCATACCGTGCTGGGAATATTCCATAAAGAGAAGTTGACCGAGTATTTTCGGATAACTTCCAATCACGCCCTGACTGCAGATGAATGCGGAGTTTTGGCAAAACAACTTTTCCCAGCCTATAAAAAAGTTAAGGATGTAATCATTTGCTCAGTAGTTCCTCCACTGACTCCTATTTATCAAGAGATGAGCAAAAAATTCTTGAAGGTTGATCCGGTTCTGGTTCACTGGAATCTTCCTTTGGGGATCAAGATTTCCTATGATGATCCATCTCAAGTGGGAGCTGATCGGATTGCCAATGCTGTGGCGGCTTATCAGATTTATGGTGGGCCCACCATCATAGTGGATTTGGGAACGGCGACCACCTTCGACGTGATCTCAGAGGGAGGGGAATACTTAGGAGGAGCAATAGCCCCCGGGATAGAGACCTCCTCTCAGAATCTTTTCAAAAGCGCCGCTCAACTCTTTAAAGTCAGCCTGAAAAAGCCTCGTAGATCTATTGGTAAAGATACCGAGGAGAGCCTGAGGTCCGGGATCATTTTCGGTTCCGTAGGACAGATAGATGGAATAGTAGATAGAATAAAGGAAGAGCTGAAAAATAAACATAAAATAAAGAAAAAACCAAAGGTAATTGCCACTGGCGGACTGGCAGATTTGATTGCAAAGGAATCAAAAGCCATTGAAAAGGTCGATCCCACCCTTACCCTGGAGGGGTTAAGAAGAATATATCTTCAATTGAAAAAATCAAAAAAATAGTTGACAAGAGTAATTTGAATCTGTTATATTTGGGGTTCGTCGTTCGATAGCGAGCAGGGGATAAACTTGTTTGATTACCGAACTTGCACTCGTGAAAAGAGCGATGTGTTTTTTTGCAAACCCTTTAGCACTCTCCACCGTAGAGTGCTAACATGGCTTTTTGAATCTGTGGACTTGTTTAACTTCTAAAAAGAAGGAGGTTCTGTTATGCAGGTTAAGCCTTTGGCAGATAGAGTGTTGATTAAGTCGCTGGAGCCGGAGGAGGAGAAAAAGGGCGGCATAATCATCCCGGATACGGCCAAGGAAAAGCCTCAAGAGGGGGAGGTGATGGAAGTGGGGCCCGGAAGGGTGACCGATGACGGAAAGAAAATCCCTATGGAGTTGAAGAAAGGAGACAAAATTCTTTACGGGAAGTATTCAGGAACTGAAGTTACCATCGATGACGTAGAGTATCTGATAATGCGGGAAAGTGACGT
This sequence comes from Candidatus Zixiibacteriota bacterium, assembly GCA_023127875.1. The sequence continues at coordinate 2,325 of JAGMFA010000187.1, read as the reverse complement.
TTTGGCGGTAATAGGATAAATCGTCCGCCGTCGGCAGTCCGTAGTCCGCCGCAAAAAGCTTTTAGCGGCCGTCGGCGGACGGTCGACAGCGGACTAAAAAGGAGGTTGATAAGTATGCCCAAAATAATGGAATTTGATGCTCAGGCAAGAGATAAGCTAAAAAGGGGAATTGATAAACTGGCGAATGCGGTCAAGGTTACACTTGGTCCCAAGGGAAGAAACGTGGCACTTGATAAGAAATGGGGTGCTCCCACCGTGACCAAGGATGGTGTAACTGTCGCCAAAGAGATTGAGTTGGAAGATCCCTTCGAGAACATGGGAGCCCAGATGGTGAAAGAAGTTGCTTCCAAGACCTCGGATGTGGCAGGCGATGGCACCACCACCGCCACAGTTTTGGCTCAGGCAATTTTCCGGGAAGGACTGAAAAACGTTACCGCCGGAGCTAATCCCATGGCGTTGAAGAGAGGAATAGAAAAGGCGGTGGAGACGGTGGTGGGGGAGATCAAGAAGGTCTCCAAGCCGATCCCGGGTAAGACAGAAATCTCGCAAGTCGGAGCCATCTCTGCAAACAATGATAAGTCCATCGGAGACTTAATCGCCGATGCCATGGATAAGGTGGGTAAGGATGGGGTAATCACCGTGGAGGAAGCCAAGACCACCAAAACCGAATTAGAGGTGGTGGAGGGGATGCAGTTCGATCGAGGCTATCTTTCTCCGTATTTCGTCACCAATCCGGATGCCATGGAGGCACTCTTAGAGGAACCCTTGATCCTGATCCATGATAAAAAGATTTCGGTGATGAAGGATCTTTTGCCCATCCTGGAGAAGATCGCCCAGATGGGGAAGCCATTTTTAATCATCGCCGAGGAGGTAGAAGGGGAAGCGTTAGCCACTCTGGTGGTAAATAAACTGAGAGGGACTCTTAAGGTTTGTGCGGTCAAGGCTCCGGGCTTCGGAGATCGAAGAAAAGCCATGCTGGAAGATATTGCGGTCCTAACCAAGGGGAAAATGATCTCCGAGGAGCTGGGAATCAAATTGGAGAATACTCAAACCCAGGATCTGGGAACGGCCAAGAGAGTGACCATAGACAAAGAGAACACCACCATAGTTGAAGGCGGCGGAAAGACTGAGGACATCAAGGGAAGGATAAACCAGATCAAAAGACAGATAGACGAAGCCACCTCCGACTATGACAAGGAGAAACTGCAGGAGAGGTTAGCCAAATTAGCCGGGGGAGTTGCGGTTATCAATGTGGGTGCTGCAACCGAGACAGAGATGAAGGAGAGAAAAGCCAGGGTGGAGGATGCCTTGCATGCTACCCGCGCCGCTGTGGAGGAAGGGATGGTGCCGGGAGGTGGGGTGGCCCTCTTAAGAGCCATCCCGGCTTTGGAAAAGTTAAAACTGCCCGGGGATGAGATGATAGGGGTCTCCATCCTGAAGAAAGCTTTGGAGGAACCTATTCGCTTGATCGTCGAGAATGCGGGAGTGGAAGGATCCATTGTGGTCAATAAAGTCAAGGAAAAGACCGGAGCTTTCGGATTCAATGCAGAGACCGAACAATACGAGGATCTGATGGTCTCCGGAGTGATAGATCCTACCAAGGTGGTCAGGATTGCCTTGGAGAACGCTGCCTCTATCGCCTCGCTTCTTATAACCACTGAGTGTTTAGTGGCAGATAAACCAGAGGAGAAAAAACCAGCCGCTCCGGCCATGCCACCCGGCGGTGGATACGGTGATATGTATTAATCTTTGTTTCTCAACGAACGAAAAAGGCTTCCCATCTATGGTGGAAGCCTTTTTTGTTTCTACCAAAAAGTAGGGACGGACCTCTGTGTCCGCCCAAACTTTGGGGTGATGGCAAGGTATCGCCTTTATTGTAGCGGAGGGTCAGTTGACTCAAATGAGCTTTAGCCTTCCATATTGGAAACCTAAAGGTTTCTGCTACATTTTAGTTGTGGAATCTCTTAATAAACACACATAACTCTATTTATAGAGTAGAATAGTGACGCACAGCCAAACGGTGTGGTAGTGTCCAGTGTTTTGTGTGAATTTTTTGGCGTATCTCCATTCATATCTATTTAGGCAACTTGCTCTGCCCAAACGGACAAGCGTTTGCTTGCATAGACGACCATCTCTGTTTTCACTTTATTGTCCCCTTCGGGGAATGGGAGAAAAACCCTCGCCTTTAGTATGATCAAGTAGTCCGAATTTGTCCCCAGGACTCAAATTCGAGGATCCTGTAGACATGTTAGACTTCTACTTTTGTAAAATGGGGTGTATCTTGAAGTCCCCCTTTAGTAAAGGGGGACTTTAGGGGGATTTTAA
>JAGMFA010000186.1 GCA_023127875.1 Candidatus Zixiibacteriota bacterium | reverse complement strand
GAAGGGATTCACCCTGAAGGGGATAAAAGGGGGAGAGGTCTTAAGTCAATTATTAGCTTTTCCAGTCTTTCAATTTTGAATTTTCATCTGAAATTTTTCATTTTACTTTTTTATTTTTGAACTCTTTGTCGTTTGCTCATGAAATATCCAACGTTACCCAATACTATAAAGACTATGATAAGAACATGGATGATGGATTGCGGGTCCATTCCCCTGGTGGCTCTGTCCTGGTTTTGGGTTAATTTCTCGTATTCAGCCGCTCCCTTCATCCCACCCAAAAGACCGACCATCTGTTTGGTCTGCAAGAACGAATAACATTTGGGCGCCATAACCGCAGTCACTCCTGCTCCCATGGGCAAACCAAATTGGGCATTGACCAGCGACACCCAGTAATCCACTGTGGCGTTGTCCGCCACTACGAAGAGGAAATCGACATTATCATAGTTTTTGACCTCCTGCATCAGAGGAAGGTCTTCTAACTTAGTGTTGTAGTTGTCTCGCGGAAAAATATCTGAGATTCTTCTTCCCATACCCAGCATCACTGCCACATAGCCGTATTTGTATCCCAAGTTCACATAGTCCACACCATATTCTTTATTATATTCCCGGGCTACGTTTTTGACCACCCCCTCCATCACCGACAGAGCACCCAAAGGGATAGTGGTTAATGTAATCACCCGGATGTTTTTTCTGAAAAGATGCCTTAAGGCGGCATAGGACATGGGCTCGGTCTCAGGCAAAGTAGAAGGATAGTAGTCGAAGGTAAGCATCACCACTGAACCCTCTTCTAAGTTTTCCACCGCATTGAAAAGATCCTCCGAGGAGGGGGTCACTCCCAGTGGAAGTCCCAACGGGAATATCAACGGCACAAATGCAGCCATCCCGATAAAAAGAAAGATATATCTCCGGTCAATGTGCTGGAGTTTGGAGAATATCTCAGAGGCACTGTTCATAGCTTAAAATCCGCTTCTCTATCCTTTTTGCGAAAAATTCTTTAAAGTTGTAGGTCCGAAATGCCTCGCCAATGGCGGGGCTTTCGGACAAATTAACTCCTAACTCTTCTGATCTCAAACACCACCAGATTCTTAGAGTCGGGACAGCAGACCGAGATGGCGTCCGGGTCCTCTTCCCAGAAGTGGGTTCCACCAAACATCAAGGTTCTGGCGGCCGGTATCACGGTCAACATTCCTTCGGTGCACAAGCCGCCAGGAGCGATTCCTCCTTTGAACACAAACTCCTCTCCCACCTTGTGTCCCAGAGCACATTTCCCTTTAATGCTCGTGACCGTAACTTTTATATCTGGTATTTTTTCAGATGGCTGAGTCATGACTCCTCCTTTGGTTTACCTCACCTCCTATTTTCCCCTCTCCACTCTGTGGAGAGGGGGACAAAGGGGGAGAGGTTTTATTTCACACTCTCGAAATCTTTATATCTCCAAATCCAAGTTTCGCATAAATTTTCAATCTCTTTTGAACCGAATCGTAATCTTCATCCTGATGGTTCACACTTCTACCCAGGCCGTCTGTGGTCTTTCCCAGTAGGTCAATATCTCCGGCTCCACAACTTGCGGAGGCTTTGACTTTTACCTCAGAAGGTATCCACACTTTGATATCTCCAAAACCTAAGGCAAGATGAATCACATTCTCCCGATCAGAAAAGTTAGCTTTGGTGAGGTTTACCTCCAGATCGCCAAATCCCATCTCCACGTCCATGCCGTGCGGATCCATTCCGCTGGCGTCGATTTTCAAATCCCCGAAAGCTTTGGAGTATTTCTTCCCCTCTTTTATTTCGACCTTCTCGTCCCAGTAGAGGTGGCGTCTCTTCACCAAAAGCCAGATTCCCAGTCCGATCAAAATCAAAGGCCACAGTTTCCCTAAAGCGGACAAGAAGGAGATAAACTCCAAACTATCCAGAAGAGCTAAGATTCCGATCAGAATAAGAACTATCCCAAAAACAATTGTCCAGAAATTCTTTTGTCTCATTTCTCACTCCCGAATTGTGGTCTAAAGGTTTGCTTTCACTTTCAGGTTCTGCTCGGGTGGGATTACCCTCTCCACCAACACAGGCATGTTTGGGTGAAGAGATCCCTTCTCTTCAAAAAGTGGTTTGAACAGGTATTTTCTCACAATCAAGATAAGTATCACCGCTATTATCAAACTTATTATCAGGGCAGGAATCAAAAGCTTATTATATCTGGGTCTAACCTTACGGATGAATCTAATATCTCGTCTCTTTTTGTTTGCATCCATTTTGTTTTTTCTACCTCTCTGGAACCTTATAGTGTCGAATCGCCTTTCCTATCATATTAGATTTTCTTTTTGAAGTATCCACGCCTTTCCTGAGGCGATAAATTGTGGACTTTTCTGTAATCGTTGTTATTAGATAATATAGGATTTGTGAAAAACCCTTTTGGCAGGGCTAAATGCCCTGCCCTATGAGAGGCGAGCAATTGTTTCCCATAGGGGCGGGAATTTTCGTATGAATGCATACGCATATCCCGCCCCGGAGTGTAGTTTTCCAACAATCGCATCTGTTATCCTCTTCCCATATAGGTTCTTTCTATTCCCAGAATTATCCTCAATGACATGGCGGCAGCCCCCAGTGCGGCTCCAATGATGATTCCTCTCTGCACGGCTAAATTGGGATATGCCATGATCCAGTCAGTGTATACAGGCAACCTGTCCCACAAAAATTGTCCCAGAGGGATTCTTCCCAGCATGACGATCACCGAGGTGACCAACAAGATAGTGGCCTCTTTGGTGCGGGCTCTGAAGGCGCGATAAGCCGCAGAGGCGATAAAGAAAGCTAAAAGCGAAAACATGGTGGACATCATGGGAGCCTGCATGTTTTGAAACATCCAGTGATATACGGTCCCCTCGTGGGTTCCCCATATGAAGCTGGAGATCGACATGATCAAAAGCGTCAAGATCAAAAGAAGCTTAAAGCCCCATTCTTTTCCCCTTTTAGTCACCACCTGAATGTTTGCTCGCAGTATGCTAACGATTCCCAAAAGCAGAGTGAATCCGCCCACTATGGTGACAAAAGTGAGAAGGTTCTGGCTGAAGTTCTCCAGGTTACTCTCCGGGACAAAGAAGGCGATCACCATGATGAATCCGGATAGAAAGGCGATGGCCACGGGAATTTGCGTTTTCATTATTCTTTCTTACGTTATTTACATTCTGATGCCAAGCCATGAAGGCTTGGCTACGCCTATTTTCGGATGTTTTCCAAAAGAGCTGTTAATGTATAAGCTTATATTTACACCAAAAAACTCGTCTGTTTTCTACCTCTCCCCCTTTGTTCTCCTTCAGGGTGAATCCCTTCAGGGTGAACCCCTCTCCATAAAATGGAGAGGGGGATAGGGGGTGAGGTCTTCAAACTTATCAAGAATTTCCACCATTTCTGAACGTAAATTCTTGGGACAAATTCAAGCCAGCAATTAAAGTAGAGAAGAACCGTATTTTCTAACATCTCTGAAAGCGTTATTGCTCCAAAAACAATTTTGCGAAAAATCCATTACCAATTTGGAATACCTCAAATATCAGGCCCAAGATGATACAGCTGATCAAAAGGATCTTGATTAAGTCCTGTCCTTTGAGACTTCCCAGCATCAAAGGCTCTTTGGACAGATATGCGCTGGCGGCGTAAAGCTCCTCCCCCATCAGGGTGTAATCACAGGCGGCGATGAAGAAGGGAAGCTGTTCCGGATTGGCGGTTCCGGCAATCTGAATGGCGCCCGCGGCAAATCCAGTCTCCGCCAGAAGCAAAGACTCCGCATAAAAAGCTCCCATATAGACGTTAGCCGCAGGTTTTTCTCTGAGCATTATTCCATTTACTGCGGCAACATAGGCAAATTGCTCCCCTGCCACATAGCGAACCATCTCTGGTTTGAAGTTCTCCGGCTTGCCCGAATCCAGATAAGCTCCCTTAACCACCTCCCCTGCCGCTGCCAGTGCCATGGGATAAAGCACCGGCACCACCAGAGGGGT
>JAGMFA010000185.1 GCA_023127875.1 Candidatus Zixiibacteriota bacterium | reverse complement strand
ACTGAAATTGTGACACACTCTCGAAGTGGAGAGGGGGACACGGAGACCCGTCGGGGAAAAGGGGAGAGGTAAAAACCATCTCTCTCAACCCCCGGGAAGAATTCTTTTATCACCTTCTCTTTGAGTAACTCTCGTTTGATCCAGCTTCTCCAGAATTGGCACCATATATTTTCGGGTGGTGGAAAGATGTTCCCGCAACTGACTCACCGTCGCTTCACCTTGCTTACGAATAAAGTCCACCACCTGGCTCTTTATCCTCTCAAAATCATCTTTTCTAAAGAGTATCCCATCTTTTAACTCTATTATCTGTCCTTGCTCAATTAAAAACAACAGAACTTCCTCGTATTCAGCACCAAGGTTTTGTATCTCTTCCTTGGTGGGTGGTGAAAGCGGGTTTGAGGCAAATTTCTGCAAGATTTTTTCAGATAACTCCTTCTGCTGGGAGGAAAGGGTAGGCTGGTGGGTGGGAAGACAGAGATATGTTCCCTGCTGGACAATCTTTTTTTCTGCAATTAAGTCTTTAACAGTCTGGTCAAATAAGTTTTCTCCTATCTTCAACCGACTGGGGAGCTCTGCCAGTTTTGCTCCGATCTTGAAAGGAAATGCTTGGTGGGTTTTTTCGATCTCAGAGACTATTCGATCTGAGGCTTGTTTCCATTTTGTCAGATCTGCTACAAAATCTTGCGAGTAGAATATCTTTCCCTCTTTCTCAAGTTGATTCAAGCTCGATTGGATCTGCTCCTGACTGAAGTTGTTTGATCTTAAAATAGCCTTTTTAGGGATCAATCCCCATTTTTTTAATTCAGAAAGAATTAAATCTGAAGGTTCTAAACTTAGTCTTCTCTGAAGGTTTACGATCAACTCCTCATCTTTTCTTTTATGAACTTTGGGGAAAACATCCAGCACGATCCCACCACCCACGGTGATCTGCGGCGATGGCAATCTTAAGATGAAATGATCTCCGATTCGGGCAAGGACTTTCCCTTTACACAAGAGTTGCACAAAACCTGAATCTCCTGGCGGAATCTGATCCTTGTCTAAAATTTTCGCCTTAGCCTGAAGCTCGGTGGTTCCCAATATCAGAAGCAGATTAGCATTATGCTTTATGGGAAATCTTAAGGTGGAGACGGCGTCCATCTTGGCGATGAAGGTTTCCACGGTCTCATCCTGTCCTACTTTGGTAACTACATCACCCCTCTTTAGTTTTTCCTTTTCCACCCCGACCAGGTTCATCGCCACCCTGGTTCCCGGTCCAACTTCCTTCTGAATTTTCTTGTGAGTCTGCAGTTCTCGTATTCGGGAACCGATCTTTCGGGGAAGAATTTCTATCTCTTCACCAGATTGGAAATGTCCGTCCCTCAACGTTCCGGTAACCACTGTCCCCCGGCCCAACATGGTGAAGACACGATCGATATACATCCTGGGCTTGCCCACATCTTTTCGGGGCTTTATCCGGGAGATCATCTTCACAATCTGTTCATACACCTCAGCTATTCCAATCTTTTGAGTAGAAGATACTTTAACCACAGGGCTATTTTCTAAGATAGTTCCCTTTACCTTTTCTTTGATGTCTTCTTCCACCAATCCCAGCCAGTCGGCATCCACCAGATCAATTTTGGTGATAGCCACCATACCGGTCTGTATTTTCAGCATATCCAGAATCTGGAGATGCTCCTCGCTTTGGGGCATCCACCCATCATCTGCGGCTACCACGAATATCACCGCATCGATCCCTCCTACTCCTGCCACCATGTTTTTGACAAATCTTTCATGTCCCGGCACATCCACAATCCCCACTTCGCTCCCATCCGGAAGGGAAAGCCAGGCAAAGCCCAAATCGATAGTCATCCCCCTCTCCTTCTCTTCGGGGAGTCTGTCGGGATCAATCCCGGTGAGGGCTTCCACCAATTTGGATTTTCCGTGATCGATATGTCCTGCGGTTCCTAAAACAAACATAAATCAAATTAAAAATGCAAAATGAAAAATTCAAAATAGCAAATTCAAAAATCAAAATCGGTTATGGGTCTGCAGTTTTGGCTATTCTCCATTTTAGTTCCTGGCCTGCGGTGTAGAGGAAACCTTCAGGTTTCCAATTTCCGAAATGGAAGGCTAAAGCCTTCCGCTACATTAATTAGTTGAATCTGTTTAATCTGTTGGGAAAAACATCCGTCCCATCCGTTGACAGCTTCACACCATTCCAGTGCCCGTCGGTTTCCTTGACCCGGGGCGTGACATTGTAGTTGCCCAATTCATTGGGCAGGCTTGATGAGTCAAGCAACCACACGCAGGCTGACTTGCCCTGCACTTCGTCCTGAGACTCAGTGTCGAAGGAAAGGACGTAGTCCGAAGGAAGCCTGCGGCTACACCAATCAAACCTATTAAAATCACACTGAAAGTATAATGCGCAGAAAGGAAAGAATCAACTCATTTTGAGAAAAATGTTCTTGATGGCTGAAATGAGTGTTTCAACTTGATAGGGGAAAACGGTTCTTAAATCTAAGACGAATTTCTCATCCTCTATGCGCCCAATTATGGGCGGAGATTGTTGCCTGAAAAGTTTGGCTTGTTGGTCAGCAGATATCCCAACAGATGAAACAGACTTGTCCTGAAGGATTATCCCGAAGGATTCAACAGATATTGCTAAGGTGGGCAAGGTTTCACCGGGAAGTGATCCTCCCCCCACTGTGCTTTGACTTTTAGAAATGTTAACTTTAATGCCCGATTTTTCTACCTCATCTTTTATGTGCTCCGCTCTTTTCTGCAAAGCCTCCAGGGGAGTGCTTATCATCTGCCAGGCAGGAATCTTCTGGGTGGCTTCGCCTTTCAGATAGTAGAGCAACACCCTCTCCAGTCCCGCAAGGAACATCTTGTCCAATCGCAAAGCACGGTGCAGTGGATGTTTTCTTAGAATCTCTATATACTTTTTCTTGCCTAAGATTATTCCAGCCTGGGGTGCCCCTAAAAGCTTATCCCCTGAGAAACAGACTAAATCTGCATCAGCCGAAAGAGCCTCAATGGCGGTAGGTTCATGCGCCAGCTCGAAATCCTCTGTTCTAAGCAAAACTCCACTTCCCAAATCTTCCACCACACACAGATTGTGTTTCTTTCCCAACTTAGCTAATTCATCTATAGACGGTCTTTTCACGAATCCGATCATCTTGAAATTGCTCTGGTGAACTTTAAGCAAAAGTGCAGTTTCCGACGTGATAGCATTTTCGTAGTCAGAGATGGTGGTCTGATTGGTGGTTCCCACCTCCTTTAGTTTTGCGCCGCTTAGAGCTAAAATCTCCGGAATCCGAAAGCCCCCACCGATCTGCACCAACTCTCCTCTTGAGACTATCACCTCTTTGCCTTTGGCCAAAGCAGTTAAGATCAAAAGCACAGCTCCCGCATTGTTATTCACCGCCAGGGCAGCTTCGGCTGAGGTTAAAACACAAAGAAGCCTTTCCACAAAGACTCCTCTTTTGCTTCTTTTACCCTCTTTAAGATCGAACTCCAGGTTGTTGTAAGTTGCACTTATATTTTTAATAAAGGAGAGAGTCCCCTCATCTAATGGAGCTCGCCCCAGATTGGTATGAAGGATAACTCCGGCGGCGTTGATCACCGGCTTCAAAGCGGGGGAGGTATGCTCAGCTATGATGTTTTTCGCCTTCTTTGCTATTTCCTGAGTGGAGATTGCCTCTTTTCCCTTTTTCACGTCTTCCCTTATCATCTCCACTGCCTGCTTGACCGCCACCGCCACTAAGGGATGAGAGAATTTATCAATATCAGGTTTAAGTTCGGGCGACTCTAAAATCTTTTCCACACTGGGAATCTGTCTCAGCTTCTTCTGGATTACATTTTCACCTGAATCCGGCATTTCTCATCCTCAACTATTTCACCGATCACCATTGAATTGGGCACACCTCTGGAAGTCAAAGCATCCAAAAGCTTTTTCTCTTTCTCTTTGGAAACTGATATGAGTAATCCCCCGGAGGTTTGTGCATCAGATAGAATCAGTTTTGCTTCTTGGGTAATCTCTTTATCCCAATCGACTTTATTCTG
>JAGMFA010000184.1 GCA_023127875.1 Candidatus Zixiibacteriota bacterium | reverse complement strand
GTAAACCAGCCCTCCATAATCCTGGCGGATGAACCCACAGGTAATCTCGATTCCAGATCCGGCCAGGAGATAATGTCAATCCTAACTGAGTTTCACAAGAAGGGCATGACTATAATTCTCATAACGCACGATGATTCGGTAGCGTCTTATGCTCAAAGAATTATACGCTTGAAAGATGGTGAGATTGTGGAAGATCAGAGAACCTCAGATAGAGATGAGGTTAGCCAGACTTCTGTGCCCGCAGGTAGTCAGAAGAAAAAGAGACGGTTCTCCCTGGCTGAATTGATAGAAAGTTTGACTATGGCAGTATCCTCTATCTTTTCAAATAAACTTCGCAGTTTCCTGACAATGCTTGGTATCATTGTGGGAGTATCCGCTGTGATTGCAATGATAGCTATAGGTCAGGGCGCCGGTGCTCAGATTACGGAACGTATCAGTCAGTTGGGAGCGAACCTGTTGATGGTACGTCCTGGCGCCTTTCACAGAGGACCGGCACGATCAGCCAGCGGAAGCCGCACCTCCCTTAATTACACGGATGCTCAGGCCATTGCCGAAGGGTGCCCATCCGTGGCGAAAGTCGATGCATCCTATTCCAGAAATGCTCAGGTGGTGTATGGTAACAAGAATACGAATACTAGCATAAACGGAGTGACACCCAACTATCCAGAAGTAAGAAATTTTCCGGTCAAGCAGGGTTCCTTTGTGACGGAAGAGGACAACCGACTTATGCGACGGGTGGCGGTTCTGGGAAAAACCGTGGTGGAAGATCTCTTCGGACAAGAGGATCCCATAGGGCAATATGTCAAGATAAAGCGCAGCAGTTATCAGGTTATAGGCGTGATGAGCGAAAAAGGAGGCAGCGGGTGGAGGGACGAGGACGATATAATCTTCGTTCCCCTGAGAACCGCGCAGAAGAGACTGTTCGGCGTGGATTACGTATCCATGATCAACGTGGAGGCGAAGAACGAGGAGGTTATGGATAAGGCGTCAACTGAAATCACATCCCTTCTTCGTGAAAGACACAAGATCAGAGCGGGTGACGAGGATGATTTCAATATCATGTCTCAAGCGGAGATTCTCTCCACCATGCAGGAAACCAGCAACACATTCACCATGCTTCTGGCCGGCATTGCCGTGGTTAGCCTTATCGTTGGAGGAATCGGGATTATGAACATTATGTTTGTATCAGTTACCGAGAGGACAAGGGAAATAGGTATCCGCAAGGCAATTGGCGCACAGAGGCGTGATATTCTCAGTCAGTTTCTCATCGAGGCAATTATCGTATCGTTGAGCGGAGGGATAATCGGTGTTCTTTTAGGAATCTTAGCGAGTAAATTCATGAGCCAGTTTGCCGGCTGGCAAACTGTCATCACGCCTATTTCTGTGGGTTTGTCTTTCTCGTTCGCTCTGGCGGTAGGACTCTTCTTTGGGTTCTATCCTGCACGCAAGGCCTCCCTTTTGAATCCCATTGATGCCCTGAGATATGAGTAGCAAAAATGTGAAAAACACCACAAGTTTTTACCAGAATCCGTGTCATAATAATGAACGGAGGTCAAAGAGAGATGAACTGCAAAAACATTAAAAAGAGTCTGGTGTCGTTCTTAGAGAATGAACTACCTGAGGAACGGCGGGTCGAAATCGAAAATCACCTCAAGATTTGTCCTCACTGCTCCCACTTGCTGGAAGAGTTTTCCGAATTGTGGCAGGCTGTGGAACACCGTGAGAAAATTCAGCCCTCTCCTTATTTCTGGACAAGACTGAAGCAGAGGATCGTCGAATATGAAGAGGGAAGAAAGCCCGTTTTGGGCTGGTTTGGCGGCCTGATCGGTTGGGCTCGTCCAGCAGTTGCAGTAGCGGTTTTACTGATTGGCATTTTCCTGGGTTATTCATTGGGAAATTTCCCACAGACTGTTAATGGCCAAACGGCATATCAAGCTGACGAACGAGCAATTGCTCTGGAACAGTTTTTTGATTCTTACAATTTGGATCCTCTGGTAGACTTGCCAACGGGTTCCATTGAAGCGACTTACTTGGACATGATTTCGGGGGAATAGGAGGTCATGATGAAAAAGAATTTAGTTATTTCATTACTTATACTTCTGACCATTGTGAATGTTGCCGCATTGGCAACCATTGCCTATCATCGCTTGGATTATAAAAAGCGTTTCCGCCCGGTGGGTCGCCCTGATACACCGATGAATTGTATCAAGCAAGAGCTTGGTTTGAATGAGAAGCAGGTAAAAGAATTTGAATCTCAGGATAAAAGATTTAGGGAAGAAACAAAACCGATTCTTGATTCAATCAGAGCCAAGAGAAAGGAACTGATGGATGAAATAGCGGCTGAGAAGCCGAATGTCGATAAACTCGATAAGCTTGCCGAGGAAATTGGTGCTTTAGAGACTACGCTTAAGAAGAAGACAACCGCACATTTGCTCGAGGGAAAAGCAATCCTAACCCCAGAACAGCAGAAGAAATTTTTCTCCCTTTTTAGGGAGGGAATGGATCGGATGAAAGGATGGAGAGGCCGTGGAAGAGGAATAGGAAGATGGCCCGGGCATCCTGATTTCGAGGATGGTAAATAAACAAGAAATCGAAAGGAGCCAAATGGAGGTAAATTGGAATCAAATGGCATCAGATGAAATCAACAAAAATCGTATCACCACCGATGATTTGGCATTTTCAGCCTATTTGAAAATGAAAGGTCATCATCTAATCAAATCGAATCAAAGGAAATCAAAAAGCACCTTCATCTTTGAAATCGGAACCGAAGATGCAAATTCGCTGAAGGTGGAATTCATAAATAGTGAGTTTTTGAGTTTTTACAATGAACTCAGAAACTTGAAGAAGTTAATCTAAAACTGACTGGAGGAATACAAAATGAAAAGATTTTCATCCATAGTAGGCATCATGGCACTGGTTCTTTTCGTTAGCGTTCTGGTGGGCACAAGCGATCCTGTATTAGCGTGGGGTTATGGGTGTGGCCATCACGGAAAAGGCTTCTGGACTAATTTGACCGAAGAGCAGAGGGAGGCTGTTCAGGAGAAGAAAGAAGAGATGCGAAGCCAGGGGGCTACCCGTGAAGAGATTCGGGCTGCAGTAGCTGAGCTACTTGAAGGGTATAGTGTCGAACTGCCTGAGAACTGGGATAGATGGCATGGACCTAAAGGCTTTGGTCACCGTCATGGTGGGTTCTGGAGAAATCTGACCGATGAGCAGAGGCAAGCACTTCGGGAGAAAAAAGAGGAGTTGCGAAGCCAGAGTGCCACCCATGAGGAGATTCGGGCTGCAGTAGCTGAGATGCTCGAAGGTTACGGTGTCGAGTTGCCTGAGGATTGGCCTGGACCGCATGGTCGGGGTGGTTTTGGTCCCGGTCCGGGCGGCTTCTGGGAAGATCTTACCAAAGAGCAAAGAGAAGCTGTTCGGGAAAAGATCAGAGAGATGCGAAGCCAAGATGCTTCCCGTGAGGAGATTCGCGCTGCAATTGATGAGATGCTCCAGGAGTACGGTTTTGACCTGCCTGAGAAATCTGAGAGCACCTCTTCTGAAAAGACAACTGCCGAGCTCAATATTCAAGCCCAGAGCTATCCGAATCCCTTCAACCCGGAGACCCAAATCGCCTATACGCTGAGTGTTTCGGAGAAAGTGCGGATACAGATTTACAACGTGACCGGACAGTTGATCCGCACCTACGATCTGGGATACCAACCTGCAGGCAGCTACAGCGTGCACTGGGATGGTCGCAACGAAAATGGGGATATAACCGCAAGTGGGGTCTATCTATACCGCATTGAGGGCGGTCCATACGAGGTGACCAACCGTATGGTTTTGCTCAAGTAGACCGAAATTCCCAAAAGTTGCTTCGCTGGGGTGGTCAAACGTTACGAGCGTGTTGAAAAAGTCCTACTTCGGGGCGGGATAAATTCCCGCCCCTATGGGGAAACATCAATTTATAACTCATAGGGCAGGGCATTTAGCCCTGCTAATAGTGTTTTTAGCATTCCCTTATGGTTACCCCCGACATTTTAACCAGTCAATAATGAAGGTATAGAGATGAGTTACAAGAATTTTACTACTCTGAGTGCAAA
>JAGMFA010000183.1 GCA_023127875.1 Candidatus Zixiibacteriota bacterium | reverse complement strand
TTTCCAAGTTTCAAATCCCCCCTTCCCCCGCATCGGATTCCAAGCCCCCGATCCCATGGTCATTTGACTCAACTGAGATCCTGCGGACTTTTAGTCGGGGGTAGTTGACTATCAGATGGAAATGCTCTGGCATAATAACATAGGCATTAATTTTAATAAGGCATTCATCCCGATAGAAATTCAGCGAATCGATTATGAATTCTTTTACAAAAATAAAATCCAATGCAGGAACATATTCGACCACATAATAGTGAAAAGATAAACAACATTGTCCCAATATATATTGTGTCATTTATCCATGGTTTAAAAGCTTTAGCAATTCTCCCGCCTTCGACGGGATACCCGACAATAAATTACTCTAGGTTCCGCGTAGGCAAGCCTTCATGGCTTGCCCCCAAGATCCTGAGACCTGCCAAGGGCGTAAAGCCTTGGCTACGCTGTATCGAAAATAGTCCTCTCAATCATAGATTTGATCTTCTTCTTTCCCATTGCTTCTACCCAGAGGAAAATCTTCAAAACCAGACCGGTATACAAAGGATCACTTTTCTTCGACCAGAACGGTCTAAAGCCACCATCTCCTCTTTGTATTGTGATTATCGCCTCAACGATTTTTTTCACTCTTTTGTCTTTGATATTATATCCTGCATCCGCACTCCTTTTTCCGGAAAATATGGATTGCCCTAAAAGATGGGTTAAATGATAAACTTCGTTTTCCTCCTTTTCCCCTTTTCGATCCCAGAAGCCCTCTTCGGCATCCTGTGCCATCTGATCAAGATGCTTTTCAAATAGAGCGATACCTCGCTTATACAGAGTGTCCTCCTCACCAAGTAGGTCTTTCATAAGAAAAGTTATCTGGGCACTTGAGTCCGGATCAATCTCTTCATCCTCCTCAAATAACCCCCATCCTCCCTCAGGAATCTCCGTCTTCCGTAGCCAGTTAATTGCTTTCTGGCAAGCTTTGGTGTTCTCCTGTCCCATTTGCCTAAAAATATCCACCATATCCGCGGTCAGCCAGGTTACTCCTTTCTGATTAGAGAGTTCGACTACCTTCTTGGGTATGATAAGTTTTGAGTTTTCCCGAAATCCACCGTCTTCGGTCTGATTCCTCAAAAGAAACTTCATACAACTTGTCAGTGCCAATCCGTCTTTGGGCATTTTGTACCTTAGCAAAAGATTAGCGGTCCTTTCTGTCTCCTTCACCCCGCTGAAGTTTGAATCGATCTGACTGGGAAAACCACCGTCTTTTTTTTGGGTCTTCAATAAATCCAAAAGAAGACCCTTTCCGGCTGAGGTGTTCCACAGATCAACCATTTCCAGAATACATAGCCTGGTGAAAGAATCGCCTTTTTTGAAAATGAATGGTATGGGATCATATTTAAATTCCATTTTGATCTCCTCTTTTGTAGTCATAGAGAAAAATCGAGATAAAAACTTTTTGTGAGACTCGAGTAGGTTAAATTTTCACTAACTTTGCCACACTCTCAATATGATAGGTATGGGGGAACATGTCCACTGGCTGAACGTTCTCCAGTTTATAATCTTTTTCACAGAGCATCTTCAAATCTCTTGCCAGAGTGGTGGGATTACAGGAAACGTATATGATTTTGGATGGCTTCATATTAAGGAGAGACTTGATCGCACGAGGATGCAGACCGGCTCTTGGCGGATCGATCACCACCAGATGAGAGATTTTTTTGTCCTGTTCAAGATTCTTCAACACTTTTTTTGTCTCTCCACAGACGAACTCACAATTGGTAACGCCATTAAGCTCCGCATTTCTTCGGGCATTTTGCACCGCCTCCTCCACTGTCTCCACACCCATTACTTTTTTTGCCGCCGGTGATAAGAATATGGAGATGGTCCCGTTTCCGCAATACAAATCCAGAACCTCTTCATCTCCCTGCAGGTCTGCTGAATCCAGCACAATTCCATATAGTTTCTCTGCCTGTTGGGGATTGGTCTGAAAAAAGGAATTGCTGGAGATCTCAAATTCAAACTTTCCCAATCTCTCGGTGATGATTCTCTCTCCCCCCAAGTGCTCCTCCTCCTGGCCCACGGCGATTTGAGATAGTTTTGAATTTATGTTTCTCACAATACTTTTGACCGAGGGGAAGTTTGAGAAAAGGGTGTCGCAAAAATCTTTCCGGTGCGGAAAATCTCCCTTGTAGGTCACCAGATTGACCATGATCTGTTCTGTATTCTTGCCCTCCTTTATCACGAGAAATTTTAACAAACCCGACTGACTTTTGTGATCGTAAGCGGACAGGTTTTTCTCCCGGGCAAATTGGCGGACAGAGTCTACGATTTTATTGGCGACCTCCGACTGCAAAAAACATTCGTTCAGATCAAAAACCAGATCAAATCTTTTTCGCGGATGCAATCCCAGGATGAGCTTTTTGTCCGGATGAGGTGAGAAGGCATATTCCATCTTGTTTCGATAGTAGAAAATCTGATCAGAACCCAAAGCCGGCTGGACCGGCGGATCAGGGAAGCCGGCGATATGCTTTAAGCTGTCCTTTACGTGTTTGGTTTTGAATTTGAGCTGTTCTTCATATTTTAAATTCTGCCAGGTACATCCACCGCAGAATCCGAAGTGTGAGCAGGCTGGTTTTGTCCTCAGACCTGATTCCTTCACGATCTCCAGGAGCTTGGCCTCAGCGTAATTTGTCTTTTTCTTGGTGATCTCCGCTTTGACCACGTCTCCGGGAATTCCACCATAGATGAGCACCACAAACCCGTTTACCTTAGCCACACTGGTTCCACCGTAAGCTAAATCTGATATCTCCAATTCAACTATGTCTTTTTTCTTTATGCTGACGCCCACTTCTGCTTCCAGGGTAATGGTATGTTGTCGCTCGATTCCCAGACGGGAGCGTCCGCTCATCGAGCTAAGTTTCAAGCCCAATGAATTGGGCAACTACTTCTTTATGTTTACAGACAATTCAATCCCTTTCGAAAAATATTCTGACAAATCAACATTTGCCAGGATATAATAAGTCATGGGATTTGTCAATATTATACTTACTGGACGTTCCCCGAGATTTTGGAGAAAGGAGGTCTGAGAAAGAGAAGAGTGGGTAGTCGCAGTCTTCAGACTGCGCAGGGAAGGGACATCCTTCATGTCATTCTAAACGAGCGGACGCTCCCGTCTGGGAAGTGAAGAATCTCGTGTTCGTCACGGACGTCCCGTCCGTGACGAAGACATGGTGGTAACGGACGGGGGCGTCCGTTACCAACTAGGGAATCTGATTTGTCACGGACTTCAGATTCTTCGTCTATCGCCTCAGAATGACACCCTTTCAAGGTTGTGTCAGGTCTTGCCCTGTGGGTGTAACCTGACACCTGATTGCTTTGTTACATCGGGACAATATCCAGACGCGACTAAGGATCTTTTAAAAAACCATATTGGCAGGGCTGAATGCCCTGCCCTATGTGTTGTGAATGATCGTCCCCCCACAGGGGTGGGAATTTATCCCGCCCTCAGGGTTGTGTCAGGTCTTCCACTGTGGGTGTGACCTGATACCTAATTACTCGGCTGTCGGGTCACACCCGCAGCGCAAGACCCGACAGAACTCAGAAGCATCAGTCACCAGGATTCCGCCAAAGGCGGAAGAGTGGAGCTCCTGACGTAACTATGACGTAGTTGCTCGATTTATCGAGCAGAAATTGATGCCCAATGAATTGGGCAACTACAAAAAAGGGCTCGCAGAAATAAAGAGAATCTGGAAAATGATACTTGACTTCACCTCTTTAAGTAATTCAAAAGCCCGCCTTTCTCCGTGATCTCCAACTCCAAACCTGATGGTGGCTGTCCCTTTAAGGTTTTCCCGGAGGAGAGATTGGTTACCTCTCCGGTCTCTAAATTTACCTCGATTTCGTCACCGGTTTTTACAATCTTAGAAATTCCCGGACATTCCAAAAGCGGAAAGCCCAGATTGACTGCATTCCGATAAAATATGCGAGCGAAAGAATCTGCCACCACACAGCTTACTCCGTTTTCTTGCAAACAGACCACTGCATGCTCACGTGAGGAACCACATCCGAAGTTTTTTCCCGCCACCACAATATCCCCAGGCTTGACCTCTTT
>JAGMFA010000182.1 GCA_023127875.1 Candidatus Zixiibacteriota bacterium | reverse complement strand
GATTCTTCCCCCGCCTTTGGCGGGGGAGCTACCCGACACCTGAGTTTTATCTTGTTCAACGTCACGGACTGGCTATATTACAAAAAGATTCCTCCTGGGTGTCCGATATGTATTTGATCTCTCACATAATCGTCTGAGTCGATCTCGAACGATGATCGAGTTTGAATAGAAAAGTTAAAAACTATGTTGCAACTTGATTTTAGGCTGTGTGGAGAGTGTGGGGGATGTGTGGCGGTCTGTCCCTTCGGAGCTTTAGAACTTCTTTCTTCCGGACTAAAAATCAAGAATAACCTGTGCAGCTTGTGTGAAAACTGTGTGATCTTCTGCCCCACAGGTGCGTTGCGAATAAAACCTATGGAAGGCAAAACTTCTTTTCCTTCTCAAACGAAAATATTCGATCCGAAGAATGAATGAGAAATACGATTGCATAGTGGTGGGAGCCGGTCCCGCCGGATCTATGGCGGCAAAAACTCTGGCTGAAAAAGGTGTGGAGGTCTTGCTTTTAGAAAAGCACCCGGAGATAGGAGTGCCTCTTGCCTGTGCCGAGGCTATCAGCGTTTCCGGTTTAGATAAATTTGTCAAACCAGATCCCGAATGGATCAATACCCAAATTCACAAGGTGCTTTTGGTTTCTCCTTCAAATGAAAAGTTAACGGTGCATCATCCCCATGCCGGATTTGTTTTGAACAGAAAGCTTTTTGACAAAAGACTGGCACAAAAAGCCGCATCTTTGGGAGCATGCGTGAAGGTGAATTCCTGTGTGGTGGGTCTTCTAAGCCACAAGAGGGATGGATTTTGTGGGGTTAGAGTGTTGGAAGAGGAAAAGGAGAAAGAGTATCAAGCAAAGGTTGTCATTGGGGCGGATGGGGTGGAATCGTGGGTTGCCCGCTGGGCAGGAGTTGACTCTTCCCTAAAGCTGGATCAGATAGAATCATGTGCTCAGTATCTTTTGGGAGAGGTGGAGGTAGAGCCGGGTCGCGTAGAGTTTTACCTGGGAAGAAGCGTGGCCCCAGGAGGATATGTCTGGGTTTTCCCCAAAAGTGAAAGTACTGCCAATGTTGGTCTGACTATATCGCCGGATGGAACTACAAAAAAAGCCAAAGAGTTTTTAGACCAGTTTGTGCAAAAAAGATTTTCTAAGTTCAAGATAATTGAATTTACCATGGGTGGTATTCCCGCCTTCGACAAGAAAATGAACTTGGTTAAAGAGAATGTGCTTTTGGTGGGAGATGCGGGCAGGCTGGTGGATTCCCTCTCTGGTGCCGGAATATCAAACGCTCTGCTCTCTGGAAAAATCGCCGGGGAGGTGGTGAGCCAATTTATTAAGCAAGGAGGGTCTTCATTTTCCGCTCTAAAAAGATATGAAGAAAAATTCTTGAAGGAAAAAGGTAGAGAGCTGAGATTTTATTCCTATTCTCGAATGATATTCTTGAAGATGACCGATGATGATTTCGATACTGCGGTCTCCTTTTTGAAGGAATATTTTGGAGATAGGACAATCACCGCAATTCAACCCATTGCTTTGGTCAAGATGATTCTGAAATCAAATCGCCGGCTTTTGCGTCTGCTCAGGCATCTGGTCTGGTAATTTGTCGACGTATCACCCCTTTCCTATGGATCCTATGGACAGATTACTGGGTGACGGGCGCGGCTTTCTTTTGCACCAGCTTGGCCAATCGGGATTTTATTCGGGAAGCTTTATTTGGATGAATAGCCCCTTTCTGAGAGGCTTTGTCCAAAAATGAAACAGCTTCCTTCAAAGAAGCTTCATCAGACGACGCTTCCGTCTTCTTAACCAAAGTCTTTATTCGGGATTTGATGGCTGTGTTTCTTACGTTCGACTTTTTGCTGGTTCTGAGCCTTTTTTTGACTGACTTATGTATGGCCAATGCTTTTCTCCTTGCTTTTTAAGATTACACACTTTATGATTATTCAAATATATGACCAAAACCATTTTTGTCAAGCTCAAAAAAACACTATCTTACGGAGAATTTGATTTTGTAGTTGCCCAATTTATTGGGCAGGATTAAGTTTTTTCAACAGAAGTGAATTTTTTTGCGAATAATTTTGATTCTTTTCTTTTTTTGGGAACCTAACCCTCTCCTTAAAAAAAGGAGGGAACAAGCTCCCCTCCTTTATAAGGAGGGGATTAAGGGGAGGTTAAAAAGAGAGAATAGATGATAATGGTTCTTTGATGATAGGAACGAGAAAAGAGGAAAGAATGATGAGGGTACGTGAGATGACGGTGGTGTGGTTTTCAGAACCTCACCCTAACCCTCTCCTTGAAAAGGAGAGGGGATACGGAAAGTCCCCTCCTTTATAAGGAGGGGATTTAGGGGAGGTTAGAGGAGAGGGAAAAGTTACACGTTGCGCTAAATTCTAAGTCTTTGTGATGACCTCAAATTCCGAACAGGATAAAATCACTAAATCCACCGGCATAGTCAGCTCGGCTACATTTCTTTCCCGCATATTAGGCCTGGTCAGAGAACAGGTATTCGCCTATCTTTTTGGAGCCGGCTTTGCCACTGATGCTTTCATTGCCGCTTTTCGTATACCCAACCTCCTGCGAGATCTGTTTGCCGAAGGTGCCCTCTCCTCAGCCTTCATTCCGGTCTTTACCGATCATCTGACCAACCAGGGTAAACAAAAGGCGTGGGAGTTAGCCAATTTAGTGTTGAATCTGCTTTTGATCACCCTGTGTGTGATTGTGATTTTAGGGATCATCTTTTCACCATACATTGTTAAGCTCATTGCTCCCGGATTTGGTGAGGAGATGGGCAAACAGGAGTTGACCACCCTTCTCTCCCGCATCATGTTCCCGTTTCTTCTGTTGATCGCCTTAGCCGCCTTAGCCATGGGAATTCTGAACACCTTCAGGCGCTTTGGCGTCCCGGCTTTGGCTCCCACCATGTTCAATTTAGGAATGATCGCAGGTGGGCTTTTTCTTTCGCCTTTATTCGACCCCCCCATCATAGGAATGGCTTTAGGTGTGCTTTTAGGTGGATTGGGGCAACTGGTTATTCAATTTCCCACTTTAAGGAAGATAGGCTTTAAGTATCGCTTCAAAATCAATCTCCGTGATCCCGGAGTTAAAAGAATCCTTCTTCTGATGGCGCCGGCAACTTTGGGACTTGCCTCCACCCAGGTCAATATATTTGTCAATACCCTGATTGCATCTCTGCTTCCCCAGGGAAGCGTCTCCTACCTAAATTACAGTTTCCGGCTAATGCAATTTCCCATCGGCGTATTTGGGGTGGCGGTGGCGACGGTAACTTTCCCCATCATCTCTGCTTATGCAGCTAAAAAAGAGATGGGAGAGTTTATCACCACGTTCACCTCATCCCTAAAATTGGTCTTCTTTTTGACCATCCCCTCAGCCGTGTTTTTAGCCGTGGCATCTCAGCCGGTGATCTCGGTTTTGTTTCAACACGGGAAATTCACTTTTCTTGATACAGTGGCAACTTCTCAGGCTTTGATGTTTTACTGTATCGGGCTTTTCGCCTATTCTTCCGTTAGATTGACCGCCTCCACCTTTTATTCTATGGGTGACACCAAAACCCCGGTCAAGACCTCTGCGGTAGCGGTGGGTGTAAACATCATTTTAAATCTTCTTTTAATGGGACCTTTAGGATTTAAAGGACTGGCACTGGCCGCATCAATTGCCGCCATGACCAATCTGTTTCTGCTTCTTAAGATTTTGGACAGAAGAATTGGGCCACTTGATAGAAAAGATATTGGGGGGACATTTTTCAAGATATTATCTTCAGCCGCCTTGATGGGATTTGTAATATGGATTTACTTAAAATACTTCGGACCGAATTTAGAGACGGCACAATTACCTGCAAAAATCGTTGGACTTCTGGTCATTTTGATTTTGGGGACAGCCAGCTATTTTGTTTTTTCCTACCTATTGAGACTGCCAGAGCTTGATCGGATGTTGGAACTGTTGAAGATAAAGAAGAGATAAAACAAGACATCCAAGCGGATCCGCAAGATAGAAGTTGGTAGTGGAGTATACTTCTACAGGATCAAAACATCTGAATATTCCGAGGCTAAAAAGATGATTTTGATGAGGTAGTCAACGGATTGAGCGGATATTTTGTTGGTCAAGGGTGCCCTTCAGGGTGAATCCTTTCCTTCGACCCTGAGGTCTTCCTTCGACACTGAGTCTCAGGACGAAGTGCAGGACCGAAGGGCAGGGTGAACCCCTCTCCATTT
>JAGMFA010000181.1 GCA_023127875.1 Candidatus Zixiibacteriota bacterium | reverse complement strand
CTCCAAAACCGGATGTTGGGGGTTCAAGTCCCTCCAGACCTGCTTATGAGGATATTTTTATACTATGTTTGAAAAGATAAAGCAATTTTTAAAAGAGGTCAAATTCGAGCTTACCAAAGTTACCTGGACCAGCAAGCAGGAACTGATCTATTCTACCTATGTAGTGATAGTGGTTTCCATAGTTCTGTCAATCTTTATCGGCATAGTTGATATGATGCTTTCCAATCTGGCAACCATACTTTTGGGATGAAGGAGAAATATCATTATTTTCTCTTTCTCGGAGGAGGATTGATACAAAGATAGATGGAGAAAAGATGGTATGTAGCTCACACCTATTCAGGTCATGAGCAGAAGGCTAAAAGATATCTGGAGAATGCTATAGTCACACAGGGCTTAGAGGATGAGATGGGAAGGGTGCTGGTTCCCACCGAAACTGTGGTGGAGATGAAGCATGGGAAAAGGTATAGCACTGTTAAAAAGTTTCTTCCCAGCTATATTTTGGTGGAAATGGCTCTGACCAAACAGACCCAGCATGTGGTGACCAACACCCCTGGGGTTACTAGTTTTGTAGGTGCCTCGGGGAAGCCTGTGCCCTTAAAACTTGAGGAAGTGGAGAGACTCTTAAAGCAGGTTGAAAGAGGACGAACCAGAGATTATGAGGAGGTTCCCTTCAAAACCGGAGATCAGGTGAAGGTGATCGATGGGCCTTTCACCGATTTTTCCGGTTTTGTGAGCGAGGTGGACCAGGAGCGAAAGAGCCTGAAGGTGATGGTGAGTATATTCGGGCGACCCACTCCGGTGGAGCTGGATTTCCTTCAGGTTCAAAATGTGTAGTCAGTTTTTCGATAAGTTTTTGAATAACGAACAAGAGGCTTATATCAATAACGCAGAAGGAGATTAAGCTAAAGTGGCTAAGAAAATAATAGGAAATGTCAAGCTTCAGATTCCGGCGGGAAATGCCACCCCTGCTCCTCCAGTGGGTCCAGCACTGGGTCAGTATGGAATAAACATGATGGATTTCTGCAAGTTATTCAATGCCAAAACCCAGAGCCAGGCGGGTTTGATCATTCCGGTGGTGATCACCATTTATGTGGATAAGACATTTTCCTTCATCACCAAAAGCCCACCGGCATCTGTGCTTTTGAAAAAGGCGGCCAAGGTGGAGAAGGGTTCGGGGGAGCCCAATCGTGTGAAGGTGGGTCAGGTTACCCGGGCGCAGGTTAAAGAGATTGCCGAGTTGAAGATGAAGGATCTGAATGCCTCCGGCGTGGAGTCAGCCGCCAGGCTGGTGGAGGGAACTGCCAGAAGCATGGGCATACAGGTGGTGGATTGAGGAGAAGCAAAAAAAGGGAGTGTAACTTAAGATCATGAAAAGAGGGAAAAAATACAAACAGGCGAAGGAAAAGGTGGGGGGTGGAAAATCATATAAGCTGGAGGAGGCTATAAAGAGGCTGAAAGAGAGTGCCTACGCCAAGTTCGACGAAACCGTGGAGATGTCGGTGAGATTGGGGGTGGATCCGAAACATGCAGATCAGATGGTCCGGGGAACCACCCTTTTGCCCAATGGGTCCGGAAAGAAGGTGAAGGTGCTGGTTCTTACCAAGGGAGAAAAGGAGAAGGAAGCCGAAGAGGCGGGAGCAGATTTTGTGGGGTTGGAGGAATACATAGAGAAGATCACTCAAGGCTGGTTGGATGTGGATGTGGTGGTAGCCACCCCGGACGTGATGGGACAGGTGGGAAAATTAGGGAAGATTTTGGGCACAAAGAGGATGATGCCCAACCCCAAGTCTGGAACAGTTACTTTCGACGTGGCGAAGGCGGTAAGAGAGCTTAAAGCGGGCAAGATTGAGTTTCGGGTGGATAAAGGAGGAAACATCGGTGTGCCCATCGGCAAACTCTCCTTTACCGAAGAGCAACTTGCCGAAAACGCCAAAACTTTCCTGGATGTGATAGTTCGAGCCAAACCCGCCGCGGCTAAGGGAACCTATCTGAAAAACGCCTCCGTCTCTTCTACCATGGGACCAGGAATAAAGCTGGACGCCTTATCGATTTTAGCCATGCTCAAACAATAAAACATTTATCCAAACTTTCCCCGGACTTGGTTTCATTATCGGATATCCGGGATTTAATTTGTAAAAGGAAGTTGGTGAAATAGCAGAGCTTAAAGGAATCGCTTATGTTGAAAGTGGAAAAGGAAAAGACGGTAAGTAAATTAAAAGAGAAAATGTCTTTGACTAAAAGCCTTTTTCTCACGGATTTCAGAGGGTTGAATGTGGAGGAGATGACCAAGCTGAGAAGGGAGTTGAAAAAGGGAGGGGCGGAATATAAGATCACCAAAAATACCATGATTCGCATGGCGGCGAAGCAAAGCGGATTTGAAGGAATCTTAGATTACCTAAAAGAACCCACCGGTCTGGTTTTTTCCTATGAGGATCCCATTAGCCCGGCTAAGGTGCTTTACGAGGTTCATAAAAGGGTTGAGAAGCCAAAGATCAAAGTCATCTGGATGGAAGGGAGATTGTTAGACGAAAATTATCTCAAAAGATTAGCCGTCCTTCCACCCAGAGAGGTCATCTTAGCTCAAATTTTCTCTGGTTTGAATTCTCCTGTGGCCAATTTCGTGGGCACTCTGCAAGGAGTGCTGAGGAATTTCGTGGGGACCCTTGACGCCATAAAGGAGGCGAAATCAGCCCAAGCTTAAATTCGTGTGAAGGCTTAAAACAAAAATGTGGTTTTTTAAAACGTTAGTGTAAAAACCGAATGAACATCCTGGTTGTTAAATAAATTAGGGCAATTATGATCAGATCAAATGCTTTTCGATATGGACTGACCCGGGTGGTGCTTCTAAACGAACTTTTTTGCTTCGTTTCATCCGGCAAGATCGAGGATGGTTTAAACAGTTAAAACGAGGATTAAAACTTTTGTGGAGGTTAAAATATCATGACCACAGGTTCTGAGAAATCTACCAAGAAGACCAGTGCCAAAAAAGCTGAAAGCTCACCTAAAAAAGAGGAACAGAAGGTGGAGGCGGCCAGCAACATCGACCGGGTGATTGGAATTATTGAAAAGATGAACGTTCTGGAGCTGGCGGAGCTTTCTAAAAGCCTTCAGGAGAAATTCGGAGTATCCGCCGCTGTGCCAGTGGCTCAAATGGCCGGTCCTGCCGGAGCGGCTGAAGCGGCGGCGCCAGCAGAGGAGCAGACCGAATTCTCGGCTGTGTTGGCCGCAGTGGGAGATAAGAAGATTCAGGTGATTAAGGTGGTAAGGGAGCTGACTTCATTGGGGCTGAAGGAGGCAAAGGATCTGGTAGACGGCGCACCCAAGCCGGTTAAAGAAGGTGTTCCCAAGGAGGAGGCAGAGAAAGTTAAAGCTAAACTCAGCGAGGTGGGCGCCACCGTGGAAATCAAATAAGCAGTAAAAAATCTAAGTTGCATCGAAAAGAGCAAACAAGGATCTCAAAAGCGCAGGGAAAGACTTGCTTGAGTCAACGGATCTTGTGGCTTTGTGAACTTGCGGCTTTAACTTATAAGCATTCATGTGAACTGGAAGACAAATCCCATGGATTCTGCGGTATAAATCATATGGTTCACACCGGCGGAGATTTATGTTGGCCGGTAAAGCTAGAGGGTGTGTTGAAAAAGTGATTTTCGGAGTGCCCATCTGGGCGATTTTCTAAAATTTAAATGTTCTTATATCCCAACCGCTTACGTATCATGAAAAACCGCACCAGCAAGCTGGTGCACTCCGGTTCGGGGTTTTTCAACAGTCCCTAAAGCTTTACACTCCAGTTTAGCTCTTAGTATTAGATTTTTTCGGAGATATTTTCTTGCACCCCGGTTTGATTGAAAAAGATGGACGAGCATGTTTTCAATGGGTGAAGTTGATTGCTATTCACCAGGCCAAAGTAGAACATATCAATTGTGTTGTGATAAAAAAAGAGAAAAAAGCATTTTTAATCTTAACTCTCTCGGTGGAAGGATCAACCAGCTTGGTTGATCTTTTTGACCCAAAGGAGCGTGGTGAAAGTGGAGAAGATTAAAAGAGTCCAGAGGAGGTCATTTTCCAAGCTTAAACCAGATCCAGAGATGCCCAATCTTCTGGAAATTCAACTGAAATCCTATCAGGAGTTCCTGCAGATGGATGTGGAACCGGGGGAAAGGGCAAATAGGGGGTTACAGGCTGTTTTTAACGCCATCTTCCCTATAAGCGATGTGCGAGAAAACTATTCCCTTGAGTTTGTCG
>JAGMFA010000180.1 GCA_023127875.1 Candidatus Zixiibacteriota bacterium | reverse complement strand
GGAACAACAAAGTGGGAACATACTCTTCCTGCTTCCGGTGGTATTCCCTCTATTGGTTCTGATGGCACGATCTATGTTAATGTCATCGGCGTCGGACTCCAAGCCCTGAGTAGTGGACAACTGAAATGGACAGCTGGTGATGGATCTCCTGGTGCACTCGAGCTAGCCATAGCCGCAGATGGGACCATCTACTCCACTCTTTTCCATTCCTCGACACAATCAAGCTTCACTGCGGTGAATCCCGATGGCTCCATAAGATGGATCCTGGGAGTACCGTCTGAGGGTGGTTCTCCAGCAATCGGTTCAGACGGCACGATTTATGTCACTGGCGGATGTATGCCAGGTGTACTAACTGCGGTATATGGCTCTTCGCCTCTGGCATCATCTTCCTGGCCCAGAGGACGTTGTGGCAATAGAAACACAGGTTGTTATGGCGAGTATTGAGGTAGAACTCAGTTGGGGCAGGGGTTTAACCCCTGCCCCATCGTATAAGGTTTGCCTGCACTAATTCATTCCTGTTAATGTCATTTTTTATTCTCACCACGGTGTTTCCCATCGTATACAAAGGATGGTTAATTCAGATTCCTCCTTGCGCATGATCAAGAAATCAGGGGAAATATTATTTTTTGCTCTGCTTGTTCTTTTGTCATTCTTCTTTCAATGTGCCAAGGAGGGTATGCCTCCCGGCGGTCCTGAGGATACCATCCCACCTGAGGTGATTTCGGTATCACCAAAATCTGGCTCCACTGAAGTTGAGTTAGATCCTAAAATTGAGATCACCTTCTCAGAAAGGATGCAGGCAAAGATAACCGAAGAATCAGTATTCATTTCTCCCCTTCCCAAGAAGCCCTTTGATTTTAGGTGGAGAGGGAAAAGACTGATCCTCTCCCCTCAAGAACCTCTGCAGCTCGACAGAACCTATGTGATATCCATTGGCACCGATGCTCAGGATCTGAGAAGAAACCGTTTGAGTGAGTCCTATACTTTTGCCTTCTCCACCGGAAGCGAACTGGATTACGGCACAATCTCCGGAGAGGTATGGACAAAACAAAAAAATGGACTTGAGAGGAAAATAGGAGCAAGCGTGTGGGCATACCTTCTTTCCTGGGATAAGACTGAAATTGATCCCCAAGAGGAAAAACCTGACTATGTTACACAAACCGACAGCGAAGGAGAATACACTCTTAAGAATTTGAGCTTAGGAAAATATCGGCTTTTTGCAGTGCAGGATGTGAATCGAGATTTAGTCTGGGACTGGGAGAAGGAAGCTATCGGCGTGACCACCCAAGATGTGGAGCTGTCCGAACAGGATATTTCAAAATCTTATGTGGATTTCATCCTGGATAAAAAGGACAAAAGTCCACCAGGTTTGCTTGATTGTCACAGCTTAAACAAAAATTTAGTCAAGTTAGAGTTTGATGAAGAACTCCAGGAGCAGTTCGTCTTAGATCCAGCCAACTTCAAAATCTTATCTCTTTCAACCCAAAAGCTTTTGACGGTGAATTCAGTTTTTTTTCAGGATACCGACACCAAAAACATTTTTCTTTTGACTGAACAGATGAATCCGGAAGAAAAATTTGAGCTGAAAGTTTTAGATGCAAAGGATAGAGCTGGAAATCTTTTGGATACTACTTCAAATGCCTGTCTGTTCGACGGATCGGAGATTCCTGATACGGCTGGCCCGAAGATCGTGGGTATTTTACCCAAGGATGGAGAGATCAATGTTCCCTTTAACACGAAAATAAAGCTATTCTTTGATCAGCCGCCTGAACGGCAGAGTGTTGAGGCTTTCTTTTCCTTGCTGGATTCAAATGAGGTTAAAATAACAGGAAAAGGTGAATGGAGAAATCCAAACACATATATCTTTTCTCCCGATTCTATTCTTTCCGGGAAGATGAGATGTAAAATTAAGCTTTTGGGTAACCGGATGCTTGATCTGTCAGGAAACATCTCTATGATAGATTCTATCTTCACCTCAAATTTTGTTACGTTGGACCCAGACACCTTAGGTTCGGTTTCAGGAAAGGTGAAGATTGAAAAAATGGAGGAGTCGGTAACTGTTGTTTTGACACTCTGGCAACTTGGGCAAACTACATTGTCATATCAAATCACTTTGTCGCAATTTGGACCTTTCTTGTTTGAAAGAATACTCCCCGGAAAATACTTCCTTGGTGGGTATCTCGATTTAAACCAAGACAACACTCTTACGCTCGGACAGCCAAAGCCTTTTTCTCCTTTGGAACCCTTTGCCCTATACCCCGACACTGTCTATGTGCGCTCCCGCTGGGAGACTGAGGGTGTCGAATTGAAATTCCATTAGCATTCCAGAACATACTTGGCTTCGGGATTTTATACCTATACCTTCATGATTCCAAACCAAAGTAGGTAGGAGTCCTGAAGGGCATCTCAACCTCATTAGAAATAAAAGGACCATCAAAAAGCCTATAATTTCCGTTTGTTATCCTCAGGAATAGATTCTTTTTAGCTTGACAAAATATGCATTTGTGTTAATTTATATTTGGTGGCAATAAAGCGAAAATCTTAGTGTTTTCGCCCCTAAATAAGCTGGCAATCGTTTGCAACATTTGAAAAACTCAATGCACAATGGGGAGATAGGGGTAGTTTGAAAAATACGCCTATTTGGGTCAGAGTTGGTTTCGCCACGGGTGACAATTGGCCATGTGTAAAATTTTCATAGGTTTAGATTGACATTACACCTACGGGGCAAAATTCTTTTTAAACCAGCCGCAGTGGCACATTTTTTGCGTCTCATCTGAAAGCGAAAGGTAAATAGAAAGTTAATCATGAATGAAACTTTTAATCATCTTTTCGGAGGGGGTGAGAATGAAAGTAATACTTTACTCATAACTGCAAACCACGGGTTGAGCAATTATTTAGTTGTTGATTATTCAAGGACAATTTGAAAACCAATCGTTGAAATATAAACCAATAACCTTATCAAAGGAGCTAAGAGATGAAAAAGAATTTTTTAACTCTGACTGTTTTCGCATTTTCAATCTTTGTCTTCAGCACCTTTTCTTGGGCGCAATGCCCGGAGGATCCCAATGACCGAGGGGAATGTGATACTTTAAACGTGATCTGCTTGGACTGCGAGATAGACACAACTGTTCCCGGACCGTATTTTGTTCGGTTTCCTCTGCTTGTGACCCACGATCAGACAGTTGCAGATGATTCCATTGCTGGCTTCGCTATTCCTTTTACCTGGACTCACACTAACCCTTCTAAATACTGCAGTCTGGGAATCTGGTGGAATACCACCTCCACCTTATGGGTTTATCCGGATTTCGCCAGGAGCATCTTTCGACACATAGTGGAAGGGACAGATACCCTTTACCATAATCGCTTGGCTGATCTGGCGGCTGACTTTTCGGGAAGGGACTGGGACACACGCATACTGAGCTTAAGCACCGATCCACCGTTTATGGGGATGGCTTTAGTTCCCACCGGCACAGCGGATCAGAGGTGGTGGGACGGGGATAGAGTTTTGCTGGCCACCTTGACCTTCCGGATAGAGGATACCATGCATGTTTGTATGGACACCACCCTCTGGCCTCCCTCTTCCCGCATAACTTTCAGCCGATCTGATGGACAAACCTATATACCCAGAGACAATCTGCCTCAGTGTTTTAAGGTTGGTCCTCCGGCTGGACCTTGTGAAGATCCGGAGCATTTTGTTTTCACGGACAGCACCGGTGACAGTTACAGTATAGTGATAGACTCAGCCCTTCTGGATGATCTGGAATTGGAGGAGTGTGACGAGATCGGGGTATTTGATGATACTGGTGGAGGTAAAGGGCTTTTATGTGTAGGCGCTTCGGTGTATCATCCGGCTGATCTTCCTATTCCCCTGATCGCCTGGAAGGATGATCCTTTGACTCCCCAGAAGGATGGATATATTGCTGGTGACACCATGTATTTCAGGGTATGGAGCAAGAATCAGGATCGGGAGGAGGAAGCTTGTGCTTACTACTCAGTTGGGGATGGTCACTTTGAATCCGGATTTTTCTCTCAGCTTTGGTTAGAAGCCCCTTGCGGTCCGCCACCACCGGAGTCTGTCACTATCACCTCACCCAATGGAGGTGAAGACTGGTGTGAAGGTAGCGCTCAGAGCATAACCTGGACTTCTGTAAACATTGATACCGTGGAGATTGAGTATTCCACAGATGGAGGCTCAACTTGGATTGCGGTGGTAGACAAGACTCCGGCTGGACCAGGTAGTTATTCCTGGACTGTGCC
>JAGMFA010000018.1 GCA_023127875.1 Candidatus Zixiibacteriota bacterium | reverse complement strand
GTGATGAGTTCCAACTCCACTAACGAGCCTAACCGTTTAGTCTCCGCCTCGGTGGGGATAGCTATTCCCAACGATAGGACACAGTACGGTTATTTAGCTGAGCATAAAGCTTTTGGGCAGACACTAAAAAAAGCGGGGGACTATGCAGAGGATTTAGCCGCCACCATGCTTGCCACCACCTTAGGAATCGACTTCGATGTGGACAAAAGCTGGGACGAGAGAAAGGAAATATGGAAGATCTCCGGCGCGATCGTCCGAACAACCAACGCCACTCAATCTGCAGAAGGGGATAAAAACGGGCTCTGGACTTCGGTAGTAGCCGCCGCCATTTTTGTTCCCGAATAAAGGATATTTTAAAAAAGAGTTAATCAAAAACTTTGGATAAAATTACTTCTCACTCATATAACTTTCTTGGTCTTCCTTCTGAGTTTGCCGAATTTGAAAAATCGGAATTCGTGATTCTTCCGGTTCCCTACGAGCAGTCCACCACCTATCAGAAGGGAACCAAACATGCTCCCCAAGCTATCATCTCCGCCTCCCAGGAGGTGGAGACCTTCGATGAGGAATTGAAATTCGAAGCTTGTAAAGCTGGCATCTGCACTTTGGATCATATGGAGATAATCACCTCGGGTGCACAGAGAATGCTTGAGAAAGTATATCAAGCAACAAATGAATTGATAAACAACGGGAAAAAGTTCGTGATGGTCGGAGGAGAACATACCATCAGCATAGGAGCAGTCAAGGCTTTCTGTGAGAGATATCCCAATCTTTGTGTTCTACAGATGGATGCACATGCGGACTTAAGAGACAGCTATCAGGGGAACAGATTCAGCCATGCCTGCGTGATGCGCAGAATTGGAGAGCTGTCGCCCTTTGTCGGGGTGGGAATAAGAAATTCAAGTGAGGAGGAACACGAATTTATACAGCAAAACAAAGCCGACGTTTTCTTTGCTCAAGACATGAGGAATCATGACCGATGGAAAGAAAAAGTCTTAGACAAACTCGGCTCGGATGTTTATTTGACTTTTGATCTGGATGTTCTTGATCCATCCATCATGCCAGCGGTGGGGACTCCGGAACCGGGGGGACTTCTCTGGTATGAGACATTGGATTTTCTTAAAGAGCTGGTTTATGAAAAAAATTTAGTGGGCTTCGATGTGGTGGAGCTTTGTCCCATACCCGGTTTTGTGGCACCAGATTTTTTAGCGGCAAGGCTGATCTACAAGATCATTGGCTATATGGTGAGCAAAGAACAAAAGAGTTCAAAATTCAAAAAGAAAAATTCAAAATTACAACGCAAAATTCAAAATTGATCTGGAAATAAATGGTTTTTTGTGATTTCAGTTTTTTGTTTTTTAATTTTGCATTTTGCTTTTTAAATTTTTAATTTAGCGAAGCGCATGTATTGGTGGCAGAAATTTTTTGATGAACATTATCTGAAAGTTTATGAAGAGCTGGAGAAAAGAACTTCCAGAGAGGTGGAGTCCATCGTCAGGATGATGGACCTTAAGTCCAAAGCTCAGATTTTGGATCTGTGCTGTGGTTACGGTAGACATTCCATTGAGCTGGCACAAAGAGGTTTTAAAGTCACCGGTTATGATCTTTCAGATTTCTTCCTTCAGAAAGCAAAAAAGGATTCAGCCACCTTGGGATTAAAGATAGAATTCAAAAAAGGCGACATGAGAAGGCTCCCCTTTGAGGATCGGTTCGATGCGGTAGTGAACATCTTCACCTCCTTCGGGTTTTTTGATACGGAAAAAGATGACCTAAAGGTTCTTAAAGGTGTGTGTAAAGCTCTAAGGAAAAAAGGACTTTTCCTTCTGGACCTCATAAACCGGGAACAGCAGATTAGAAATTTCCAAAGGAGAAGATGGCGTCCGGAAAGAGATTTCACAATGCTGGAGGATAACTTTTTTGATCTGTTCACCAGCCGATTGGAGACTACACGCACCCTTCTTTTTCAGAACGGGAAAAGAAGAGAATATTCTATCTCCCTGAGATTGTATTCGTTCGCCGAGATATTGAATTTGCTAAAAAAAGCAGGCTTCGTCTTGGAATCGGTCTATGGTGATTTCGATTTCACAGAATATAGTTTAGACTCGCCTCGTATGATTTTGATCTCCCGAAAGACTTAAAACCCTTTGTTTTTTAGCGTTTAATTTTGCCCAGCTTTTTCCAATGACTATATTTATTTCTCCTTTTTGAGTAGCTATTTTTGGAAAATCCCTATCCAATCGTAAAAACTAAGGCTCCAATTTTGAAACCCAGAAAACGTATCCTCTATTTGTGTAAGATGAAAAAAATGGAACATCCGAGCTTACCCTGAACCATACGTTTCAGTGCTTGTCAGGAACGAGGTAAGGTCGGGAATTGTCCCCACCCGCCTGGGATAAAAGAATGTGGGGTCGAACCTTCCCGAAATCAACAAGCGTTAGGATTTAGGAGCTATGTCATTGGGTGAGATTTTAGAATCAGCCAAAAACTCTGAGAGCTTTCAGAAGATAAAAGATCTTCTAACCTCCGACAAAAAGAAGGTTTTGATCTCGGGCCTGGTGGGTTCGGGAAAATCTCTGCTTTTAGCTTATCTGAAAAAAGAGCTTAACTCTCCTCTCTTGGTTATAACCTCAAGTCCCGAGGATAGCTGGAAGACATATGAGGATCTGATCTCTTTTCTGGGGGAGGAGAAGGTAAGGCTCTTTCCCAGCTGGGAAATTCTCCCTTATGAGTTGAAAGTCCCTCATAGCGAAGTTATAGGAAGAAGATTAGAGAGCTTGTATGATCTGGTCATGGGAAAAAAACCCATAGTGGTGACAACCATCCGGGCATGTATGGAAAAGACAATCCCCCCTGGCGAATTGAAGAAAAAGAGTATCAGACTTAAAGTGGGAGAGACTGCCGATATCGAGCAACTTTCTCAAAAACTTAGTGATTTAGGATTCAAACGATTTCCTCAGGTAGAGGAGATCGGGAGCTTCAGCATCAGGGGAGGAATCCTGGATGTTTTTCCCTATTCCTCCTCCGATCCGATAAGAATAGAGTTCTTTGGAGACAGAATCGAATCGGTTCGCACATTTGCCGTCTCCGATCAGAGGTCTTTGCAGAAAATCGGTTCCGCTCTGATTCTGCCCAAAAGGGAGGTTTTGATCAGCGATGAAAGGCTGGAGGAGCATCTTTCAAAATTGAGATCGGAGCAGGCAGAGAGCTTAAGAGAGAAGATGCAGTTCCAAGAGGAGGTGCCCGGCCTGGAGTGGTTGGCCAGCTTGTTTGGTATGTCTCAAGCTCAGATACTGGATTACCTTTCCCCAGACTCTATCATATTTCTGGATGAGCCTTCCATAATTGAAAGCGAACTGGATCAGATTTATGTGGAAACCGAAAGACTCTTCACTGAGGCGCAAGACAAAGAAGAGGCAGTTCCTAAACCTTTTGACCTGTGGGGCAAGCCGGAAAGCTTTTTTGCTAAGATGGATCAATTTAAAACCATTGATCACCTTTCCCTGGGAGAAAAGAAGGAGGCTGTTGATCTGGGAATGAAAGAACCGGAGGTCTTCGGGGGAAATGTGGATCTGCTCAAGAGGTCTATTAAAAGCTACTTCTCTGAAAAACAGAAAGTCTTCATCTTCTGCGACAATGTGGGGCAGAAGGAACGATTAGTTGAGCTTTTGGACAGATGTGCGGATGGGATAGCCTGGCAGGTTAAAAATCTTTCCGAAGGTTTCAGCTTCCCGGAGATTAGTTTGGTGGTTCTGACGGATCATCAAATATTTTCTCGATATTTCTGGCGACGACGTAAGCGGCGATTCAACGAAGGGATCGCCCTCTCCTCCTATTCTGCTCTATCTACTGGAGATTTTGTGGTTCACATTGATCATGGGATCGGCAAATATGCTGGACTTGAGACCTTGGAGGTGGATGAACGAAAGAGGGAATGTCTGAAACTTGTCTATCACGGAGATGACAAGCTATATGTCCCCATTGAAGAGTTCAACCGGGTGCACAGATTTGTGGGAAAAGAAGGTGCTCCCGCTTTATCAAAACTGGGCGGAACCTCATGGGAAAATCTGAAGAAGAGAACCAAAAAAGCTATTCAGGATATGGCGCAGGAGTTGATCCAGCTTTATGCAGAAAGAAAAGCCAAACCCGGCCTTGTCTTCTCTGGTGATACCGTCTGGCAAAAGGAGTTGGAAGCCTCCTTTATCTATGAGGAGACCCCGGACCAACTTGCCGCTATCGATGCTGTAAAAACGGACATGGAACAAAGCACCCCTGCTGATCGTCTGATCTGTGGAGATGTGGGATATGGTAAGACCGAGGTGGCGGTAAGAGCGGCATTCAAGACGGTGATGGACGGAAAGCAGGTGGCGGTGTTGGTCCCCACCACCATCTTGGCTCAACAGCACCTTGTCACCTTCTCCGAAAGGCTGAAAAGTTTCCCCGTAAACGTGGAGATGCTCTCCCGGTTTAAGAGTAGGAATGAACAAAAGGAGATCGTGCGGGGCTTGAAGGAGGGGAAGGTGGATGTGGTCATCGGCACCCACCGCCTCATCCAGAAGGATATTCAGTTTAAAGACTTGGGACTTTTGATCATTGATGAAGAGCAGAGGTTTGGAGTGACACATAAGGAGAAGATAAAAAAACTGCGCCGGCTGGTTGATGTCTTTACCCTAACTGCCACTCCCATCCCCCGCACCCTCCAGCTTTCCCTTTTGGGCGCCCGAGATATGTCCATCATCAACACTCCTCCAAAGGATCGGCTTCCCATCCATACCGAGATCGCAGGGTTTGACAAAAAGCTTATCGCCGATGCCATCCTCAGGGAGGTGGATCGGGGAGGGCAGGTGTATTTTGTTCACAATCGGGTGCAGACCATAGAAGCCATGTATAGATTCTTACAGGATTTGGTTCCTCAGATCAGAGCTGCCATCGCTCATGGACAGATGGAGGAAAACCTTTTGGAAAAGGTGATGCTGGACTTTCTGGCTCATCGATATGACCTTCTTTTAGTCACCTCCATCATCGAGTCAGGGATAGATATCCCCAGTGTAAACACCATCATCATAGACCGGGCAGATCGGTTTGGCTTAGCCCAGCTCTATCAACTCAGAGGAAGGGTAGGAAGATCGAACCTAAGAGCCTATGCTTATCTTTTGATACCGAAAGTTAAGCTGTTGAGTCAGACCGCACGAAAGAGACTCAAAGCATTAGAGCAGTTCACCCAGCTTGGCTCCGGCTTTCACCTGGCATTAAGGGATCTGGAGATCAGGGGAGCGGGAAATCTCTTGGGAGCTCAGCAACATGGCTTCATCCAAGAGGTGGGCTTTGACCTTTACTGTCGGCTTTTGGACGAGGCGGTAAAAGAACTCAAAGGAGAGAAGATAGAAAAGCTTCCGGAGGTAAAAATCCAATTCGATCTGGAGATCTATATTCCAGAATCCTACATTTCTGATAGCCAGCAGAGGGTAGAAATCTACAAGAAACTTTCGGAAGCTAAATCACCAGAAGAGGTAAAAGAGGTGGAGGCTGAAATGATTGACCGATTCGGGAATCCACCACAGGAGGTGGAGGATCTTTTAAATTTCACCTGCGCCAAGATCATAGCCTCCCATCTGGGGATTTTTAGACTCTCTTTGAAAGAAGATGTTCTGTTGCTTCAGTTCTCCGAGGATAAGAAGATAGGAAAAAAAGAGATAGAAAATTTCAGACGAAAGATCAATCTGCCTTTAGAATTTGCAGTTGATAAGACACTTAAACTTTCCGTCCATCTAAAGGGAGGAAATGAGAAAAAAACCCTTTTTGTTAAAAATCTCTTGCAAAGATTGTGAGGGTGGTTTATATTGGTCGATATCTGGAGGCGGATGCGAAAAATGCTGATTTCGTAAACCAAGATTTCTACCTTTAACCTAAGGAGGAGTAACGTGAAGAAGGCGACCATAGTAGTGCTTATGGGAATGTTGGTTTTAGCTTCATTCTCTGGGTGTGCCACCAAGAAGGAGGGAAAGATTGTAGCTAAGGTGGGGGATCGGACAATCACCGTGGAGGATCTGGAAAAGGGATGGAAGGAGGCTTCCCAGATTATGATCCAGGGGGTATCAGAGCTTCAGCGAAAAAAGGAGTTAGTGAACAAGATGATCGGTGATCAGGTGGTGATCATGGAGGCATATAAGGAGGGCATTGACAACCAGGTGCAAGCCGACGCAAGTTTTGCAGAACAGAAAGAGCGCTTACTTTTGAATGTGCTGTATAAAAAGGAGATTGCGGACAAGGCTAAAGCCACTGAGTCGGAGATGAAAAGGGAGTATAAAAAGATGCAGGAGGAGATGCATGCCTGGCATATACTGGTGGAGACCAAAGAACAGGCGGATAACATCTGTCAGATGTTGAAGGAGGGGGCGGATTTCGCCCAACTGGCTAAGGAGAGAAGCATTGACCCCACCGTCAAGGATAATGCCGGAGATTTAGGATTTTTCCGTTGGGGAAAGATGGTGCCGGAGTTTCAAGAGGCGGCTTTTAAAATGAAAGATGGAGAGCTCTCCAGACCGGTTAAGACCACCTTTGGATGGCACATTATCAAGTTGGTTGAACGAAGAGAGGTGGAACAGTCGCCTTACGAGGAAGCCAAGAGGTTGATCCGATCCAAGTTGGAGCGAGACAAAAAAGAAAAAAGGATGAAAGAGTATTTCCAGCACCTGAGGAAGAAAGTGGGGTTCGAGATAAACCAAAAGACCTTAGATCTTCTGATGACGAAAAAAGAAGAGATTCCACCGGATACCCTCGGCTTGAAGAGAATGGGTGATTTTCTGGATCTAAGCCTGTTTGCACCTGAAGAAAAGGAGATGACGCTCTTCACCTATGACAAGGGAAAAGTCACCGCGGAGGAGTTTGCCCAAAAGTTCAATGAAATCCCTCAAGTCTATCGTCCCCGGTTATCTGATCAGGAAAAGATAGAAGAGATCGCTTTTCAAATCCTGATAAAGGACATCCTTCTGGATACGGCAAAAGAAACGAACATAGAAGAAAGCGAGGATTTCAAAGGGGAATGGAGGGCAGTGGAAGAGGCAGAGATGGCTAAGAAGATGAGAAGCGAGGTTATCCTGAAAGGTGTAGGTATATCGGATGACGAGATCGAAAGCTACTACAACAGACATAAGGACAGATTCACCATTCAGCCTCAGGTTAAGGTTAGGGAGATTCTGGTTGAAACCAAGGAGGAGGCAGAGGACATTCTCAAACAATTGAAGAAGGGAGCTAACTTCGCCAACTTAGCCATGGAGAAGACCATCAGAACCTACGCCAAAAACTCAGGCGGAGATTTGGGAAGTTTCACCCGCACCCGTTATCCGGAGCTTTTTGATGCCGCCCAGGAGATGAAGGAGGGGAGCTTGGGTGGACCCATAAAAATAATGGATCGACAATTTGGCGAAGGATATGCGCTAATCAAATTGGAAAACAAAACCGAGGGGAGTCTCCAGCCGCTGGAGGAGGTAAAAGATAGAGTAACTTCAATGGCCCGACGGGAGAAAGACAACACCATCTATAACAATTGGGTGGAAAACGCCAAAGTTCGATACAAAATAGAAATCTATGATGAGGTGATAGAGTCCACGGTGCAGGAAAAAGAAGAAACGCCTCCAGAAAAGGGTTAAGCCATTTCTTAACCGAAAACACAGGTTAGGCCAGAAGCCGCCTAATTGTTTTGTTTTAATTTAAGGTTCTCTTGATTGGTAACGGACGCCTCGTCCGTTCACGGTGAATCCATTCAGGATGAATCCGTTACCAATTTTTTTCAACGTCACGGAAAAGGACAGGGCTTGCTTTGCACCGCGGCGCTCAGCACGAGGTGTCCCTGTCCTAACTTTAAAGTAGCGTAGCCAAGCCTTCACGGCTTGGCTGGCACCCGTAAGGGTGCCTACGCGCTCAAAAAAAGTGTCAGTCCTGCAGGATCCATAGGAATTGAGGTCCTGACACAACATAAAAAGCAAACGGAGGTTTTTACCTCTCTCCCTATCCCCCTCTCCATTTTGTGGCTGTGTCATAATGATGTTTTGAAGTTGTAGCCGTCCATATGGACGTAAGTTGTTGGTTTTCAATATCTCAATTTCGCAGACTAAAGTCTGCGGCTACAAAAACCTAAATTCTGACACACCCTCTTTATGGAGAGGGGGAACAAAAGGGGGTGAGGTGCATAGGATCCATAAGAACTGAGGTCCTGACACAACACAAAAAACGTTTTAGCTTGCCTCGGTAGGTGACGATATAAAAAAGGGGACAAGTTTCCTTAAATCAGAGGGGGGAGTATGTCTGCTGAGATAATTAAGTTATTGCGCAAAACGCCAATTTTTTCAACACTCGACTCCTTCAGTTTGAAAAAGATCGCAGGTTTTTTTAAAGAGAGAACTTACTCTTCCGATGAGGTGCTTTTTAAAGAAGGGACC
The DNA here is from genome assembly GCA_023127875.1 of Candidatus Zixiibacteriota bacterium. Next base: position 12,052 of record JAGMFA010000018.1, on the reverse strand, counting down.
CTGGGGGATACTCTGTATATCATCAAGGAAGGGGCAATAAAGATCACCCGGGCAGCCAAAGAAGGAGAAGAGGAGACCAGTCGTTCTCTGAGGAGAGAAGGGGATATTTTCGGGGAACCGGGTTTTATTGACGAATCTCCCCGTCCTGCAACGGCTCAAGCGATCAAGACAACTAAGGTTTTACAACTGTCCAGGTCAAATTTTCTCACCATCTTCAATGATTATCCCCAAGTCGCCTATCAGATCGTTAAAGTTCTAAGCTCGCGTCTGAAACAATCTGATCTGCGGGAAATTGAGGAGTTGAAGGAGAAAAATGAACAGCTTCAGCAGGCGTACCGTGAGCTGCAGAACATGATAAAGACGGCAGAAAACCGGGCATGGTCAGATGAATCTTCAAGAACCACAGGAGGGGAGAAGAGCTTTTCGGATCGGCTGCTCTCTTCTGTTCCTTATCCGGTAATTTGCACAGGCGAGGACGATCTCATCTCCTTTTTTAATAAGGCAGCAGAAAAGGAATTCGGCTACAAAAGCGAAGACATAATGGGAAAACCAGTCAAGATTCTCTGGAAGGAGGCTTTCTGGTCGCAGTTTTCTCCGGCCATTCAAAAAGAGTTGAAGGAGAGAAGCGTGTGGGAGGGGGAGATTGCAGCTAAGAAAAAGAATGGAGAACACTTCCTGTCTTTCACCACCATCACTGAAGTCTTCGATACCCAGGGAAAAAGTGAGGGCCAGCTTTATGTAAGCCGGAATGTGACCCAAAGAAGAAGCAAAGAAAAAGAAGAAAGAATCGGTGAGGAGTTGGCCTCAAGACAACAGATGGCAGAAGAGGTAGCAACCACCTTAGGAAAGGAAGTCAGATCGCTGTCTGATGCCTTTGAGACTTTGCCTTTTGAACTGGATGAAATCAATTTGAACAAATCACTGAAGACGATGAACACCATGAGAAATGCCCTGGATAATATCAGAGGCATACTCTCAGATCTGACCCCATCGCCTAAGCTGGAGCTTACTGAAGAGCCACTCGATTTGACGAGTTTCTTCCAAGAGGAACTGCTCTTGCTGAAATCACAGGAGAAATTCCGTGACATCATCTTTGCCACCCATTTTGGGGAAGGGATGCCAAAAGTGAAGGGAAATAAACGACAGCTACAACAAATGCTTTATGCTATTTTAGACAACGCCGCCTCCGCCTTAGGGCCGGTATTGGGTCTTAAAAAGACCATCACCGTAGAGATGAGCGGTGCAAACCAAAAACAAGAGGTGCAGATTCAGATCTCGGACAACGGGATAGGTATGAGTCCGGCTAATCTTTCAAAAGTTTTTAAAGAACGTTTCACCACCAAAAGAGATGGATTAGGATTGGGGCTGTTATCGGTTGACAGGATTGTGAAAAACCATGGCGGGAGTATCAAGGTGCACAGTGATGAGGGAACCTATACCTTGTTTATCATCAAACTGCCTGCTTATGAAGAAAGAAAGGCTTTCCTCCCTCAGGCTGAGCCAGCCCTTAAACCTCAGAGTTGAAAAGCCGCCAAGTCGATTCCACTAAAGGCATGACCCTTCAAGTTTACGTTGATCTGAAGTGTCAGGCTTCAGGCACAGCCCTCCACAGGAGGCGCTCCTCCTTTGAACAGATAATTTATCAGATAAACTACGTCTCCCAAATCCACCACACAATCACCGTTGGCATCACCGGCTGCCAGAGGCTCAGGAGGAGATTCACCCTTGAAAAGATAATTTATCAAGTAGACCACATCCCCTAAATCAACTGTCTGGTCACCATTGGGATCACCAGGCATATAAGACGGGGTCATCAACCAATCCAGCACCTTCTGCATGACCATATAAGGCTTGCTGAGATCCTTTCCCTGGTGGGTTTCTTTGTCTGGGTTTATTGCCTCGAATCCAAATCCAAACACCACCACCCTGAACAAGTCATTTTGAAATTTGGCGGCGGCAAAAGAGTCCGGAGCAGTAACCCACCAAGTGTGGCTGTGGATCAAAACCGGATCAGCCTCAAAATCGGGAATCAAAATATCTTTGGAGGTTTGATTGTTAGCTCCCGGGGGTCCCAAAGGATAAATATACATACCATCCCCTATCTCGTCCCCCTCTTGTTCTGCTATCAGATATTCGCCGAAATTTCCACCGTATCCTACATGCAGATAGTTATTTAAAAACAGCGTATCCTGGGGATCAGATGAGCTGGAGAGAACCTCCACCGCATCCTGACTACTTAAAAACAGATCGCCTCCATTATCTAAAAATGTCATCAGGGTCTGAATATCCTCATCTGAGAAAACCGAATCTCTGTGATCGCCAGTAAACCAGATCACCACCTTATAATCAGACAAATTATAACTTTCATCGGGTCGGTTGGTCTTATCCCAAATATCATACAAGGGACCTAACAGATCCAGAGCCCCGGTATAATGATTTTCTATACTTGAGCCTTGATCATCGTCCACCAGAAGGATGCTGGATTTACCGATCCAAATCTCTTCTGTCCAGCTTTTGGTGTAATCGCCCCCGTTTCCAGTAATCTCGAAGGTGAAGTTCACCCTTTTTTGAGGGAAATTCGAGGGGACCCAGAATTGAATCGGATCCGAATAATTATTCACCGTATCATGCACTGACATATCACCAAAATCAGAACGGTCATTTATGAAAAATATGCCATCCGTATCAGCCCAAGCTGTAACTTGCGCTCCATTCAAAGTAGCCCATATATTGGAGAGAGTCAGATAGATATTCACCGTCTCTTCTGGTTCCGGTCTTCCGTTTCCATTGCCTCCCAACGAGTCATTCACGGAGAAATTTTCTAAGGTAACAAAGGGACCGGGAGGGATATAATTTATAAGATCGGTGGCGTATCCGATATGACAGGTGTTATATTTTATATAAAAGTAACCACCCATGCCCCAGCCGGTGCCCCAGCTGTTTTTTCCAATCCAAGCGCCGTCACCACCACATAAAGTATCATTCCATCCTATGAGCAGGATCGCATGATTGGGCGGGTCCAACCCGGGGTTTTCGTAACATCCTTCGTCGTAGTGCTGGAAATCGTTGTAAGCTCTCATGGCGCAAGATACCGGTCCGGTAAGAAGGGCAGTTTTGATGGCGTCCACATTGTGGGCAACCGGAATCCATCCGGTTATCTTTGCCAATACTTCACACGATTCTTGAATACAGGGATCAGTATCGTTAGCGTGGTAGGGCATGCATTCTTCGCTCACCGAGCCGAAATCCCGGAACAGCTCATAAGCATAACTCATCCAGCCCCCATCACATCCCCAGCCATAGGCTCTGCAGGAAAGAATCTGTTGTTCCGAAAGATCCAGCTCTTTTTCTCCATATATTTTCGCCATGGACTCCAAAGCTGCCAGAGCACCGAAAGCCCAACAACTTCCACAACCTCCTTGACTTTTAACCGGGGTGACCCCAGCCGAATCCCGCCAGTCAAAAACATCTGGGAAATAGATTTTGGGAGGAGCTTCTATTTTTTTTGCGGTTTTGAACCACTCATCGTACCATTCAGGCACCTTCAAACCTAAAAGATTCTGGAATTCTTCTTCTGAAAGCTCAGAAACAGAAGTTCTGCCGGCAGTCCAGTTATATCCTTTTTCCTCGATCATCTTCTGGATATCCTCTATCTCCTTGTCAACTCTGTCCTTTGGAATTGCATAGCTGGTCGCGAAGAAGATCAGCACCAAAAAAAGAAGGATACAATTGGCGATTCTAAAATTTCTCATAAAAAACTCCTTCAGTAAAGATTAAAGCAGCAAATTTCTAATCTGTTTTCTCTGCAAGATTTTTTATTCTTCCCGCTCCAGATTTTTTGCGCCTCGGCATGCAAGTAGGTCCTTTTGCGTTGCTCGAGTTCTTTTCCACTGATGTTAACTTAACACAATTTTCTGATTAGTCAAGCGAAAACAGCTTTCTTTCCGTTACGGATGTCCTTCAGGGTGAATCCTTTCCCTCGACCCTGCCTCGCATTGAGTGCGCTCGGCACGAAGTGAGGTCTCGGGACCGAAGGGCAGGATGAACCCTCGTCCGTGACACTTTATGGCGACGGACAAAGCGTCCGTTGCCAACTAAGGGAAACATTATTTTGCATAGTTGCTTCTAATATATTCTTTCCATCCAGGAGGCAAAGGCTCACATTCCCAAGGTAATAGCTCATAAATGCTTAATGGCTTTATTGCTATCGCCTCTATTATTTCCCAAAAATATTTATCTATTTCGGAAGGATAATATCCATTCTGGATTCTGCTTTTCCATTTCACCCGTTCCTCCTTTGATAACTTTGTCCACCAACAATCTACGGCTATGTGATAAAACCGATAAACAATTCTCCATTTGTCCTTGTGTGGTTCAGGATCTTCATAATCTGCTGCTCGTAAGGGATCGTGATCTTTCTTACGGTGTTTAATACCGGGTAATTTTTGAGAATACTCGTCCATCTGTTTATCTACGCTGACAGAGGGGTATCCACAATTCCCAAAAGCAATTTGCCACAGTTTTGTATGAAAGTTATTATTTGGCATATTTGATATTGCGAGGCTAGAAATTCCCGAAGCCAATTGATGTCGGCATTTCCTAACGCTGATGTATTGACCAAACTACCGTGCCAATCTTAATTTTTTTAGCTGCGATTCAAGTATACATTCTTTTCCCCGCACAGAGACTTTAATTTCTCCAAGAGATCTTTAGAGACCTCCACCTCCGTGTTCTTAAGCCTCATTTTTAATTCTTCATTGTCTGTTCTCACATGCAGGAACACCTGTGATTTGCCCGGGTGGAGCGAGAGAATCTCCTTCAATTCGGTGACGATATCCTGGCTGGTTCCGGAGGAGAACAGAAGAATATGCATAGGGGGTTTCATCTTCTGATATACTTTGCTTAAGCTGATGGTATCCGATGCCACCACTTTGGCTTTTTCTCCCTCTTTAGTGGAAGCTCTTCCCTTGACTAATACCATGGAATCTAACCTTGTGATCCGGCGGCTCTTTTCATAACAATCGGAAAAGATCACCACCTCAACCGTCCCTACGAAATCCTCCAAGGTGGCAAAAGCCATCTGCTTTTTCTTACGGTCGATGTTAATCTTCACATGGGTGATAACCCCTCCGATGTACAGTTCTTCTCCATCCTTGGCTTCTTCTATGGTCTGGGTGTCTCTGGTCACAAATGTTTTCAACTCTTCCTCATATCTGGTCAATGGGTGCCCGGACACATAGAATCCGAGCATCTCTTTTTCCTTGGACAGAACCTCACTTATGGGCCATTCCGGAATATCCGGCGTCTTAGCAACCGATGTGGTTTTGGTCTCCCCGGCAAGATCAAACAAGGAGGTCTGCCCTCGTTTTCTGTCTTCCTGAAAGGTCTGTCCATAGTTTGTAGCCACATCCAAGGATGCCATCAGCTGCGATCTATGTTTTGATACCGAATCGAATGCTCCTGCCTGAATCAAACTCTCTATCACCCGCTTGTTGACTGCGCCCAGATCCACCTCAGAGCAAAACTGAAAGAGGCTTTCAAATTTGCTCAACTTCTCCCTGGCTTTGACGATGGCTTCAATGGCTCCATGCCCCACGTTCTTTACCGCTTCCAATCCAAATCTTATCTGGTTGCCCACCACCTTGAATTTCCCCAAGCTCTCATTCACATCGGGCGGCAGCACCTCGATTCCCATCCTCTTGCATTCCTCCATCAAGGTGACAACTCTGTCTGTGTTTCCTATCTCTGAAGACATGCTGGCGGCCATGAACTGCACCGGATAATGAGCCTTAAGATAGGCGGTCTGATAAGCCAAATATGCATATCCAGCGGAATGAGCCTTGTTGAAACCGTATCTTCCAAAGGTGGCCATCAGATCGAATATCTTATCCGCCACCTGGTGTTTTATCCCTTTAGCTTTAGCTCCTTTCTTAAACTCCTCCCTTTGTTGAACCATCAGTTCTGCCTTTTTCTTTCCCATCGCTTTTCTCAAGATGTCCGCCTTGCCCAAACTGTATCCGGCTAAATCGCTGGCGATTTTTAAAACCTGCTCCTGATACACGATCACACCATAGGTCTCTTTGAGAATTGGCTCCAGCAGGGGGTGTTCATATACGATCCTTTTTAAGCCTCTTTTTCTGTCGATATATTCATCCGTCATTCTGCTGTCTAAGGGTCCGGGACGATAAAGGGCATTCATGGCGGTCAGCTCGTCTAAGCTTTCTGGCTTGAGCTTGGACAGATACTCTCTCATCCCGGAGCTTTCAAACTGAAAGATGCCTACCGTCTCACCGTTGGAAAAAAGCTGGAAGGTCTTTTCATCGTCCAAGGGTATGGAATCTATGTCCAAAACCATGTTATTCTCTTCTCTTAACGTCTCCAAAGTATCATCAATCACGGTCAAGGTTCGAAGACCCAAAAAATCCATCTTCAATAGCCCTATTTCCTCGATGCCCTTCATATCGTATTGAGTGGTTACCTCCCCCTTGCCGCCTTTGTAGAGGGGGACAAATTCAGTAAGAGCCTTGGGGGCGATCACCACGCCGGCGGCGTGAGTGGAAGCATGGCGACACAGGCCTTCCAGTGTCTCCGAGTAGGACATCAACTTTTCTATTCGGGGATCGCTTTTTACCAGGGTGCGAAGCTCTCCTCTTTGCTCTTGGGCTTTCTTGAGGTTCATATCAGGAACCCAGGGGATCAGCTTAGCGATCCGATCCACCTCCGAGTATGTAATATCCAGAACCCTTCCCACATCCCGGACCACTGCCCGTGCGGCCATGGTTCCAAAGGTGATGATCTGGGCAACATTGTTTTCCCCATATTTGTTGATCACGTATCGGATGATTTTGTCCCTCCCCCGGTCCGAAAAATCTATGTCGATGTCCGGGAGCGAAATCCTTTCCGGGTTGAGAAATCTTTCAAACAAAAGCCCATATTTGATGGGATCCATATTGGTTATTCCCAGACAATATGCCACCAGACTTCCTCCCACCGAGCCTCTTCCCGGACCCACCCGGACATCTTTTTTTTTGGCATAGTCGATGAAGTCCTTAACGATAAGAAAATATCCGGCAAACCCCATCTGGTTCATCACCTTGAGCTCGTATTCCAGTCTCTCCTCCAGGCCAGGAGTAACCTTGGAGTACCTTTGGTCCAAGCCTTTGCGAGCCAGAAATTCCAGATAAGAGTCCAGATCATCAAAGCCTGACGGCAGAGGAAATTCGGGCAGATGAGTCTTTCCGAACTCTAAATCCAAATTGCATTGCTCTGCGATCCGCAGGGTGTTCTCCAGAGCAGAAGGGAAATCGGCAAAAAGCTTTTTCATCTCCTCCGGAGATTTGAAATACATCTGATCGTTGGCAAACTTGAGTCTATCCGTGTCCCCTATCTTTTTTCCGGTCTGAATACATAGAAGGGCATCATGAGCAGGTGCGTGCTCTCGTCTCAGATAATGGCAGTCATTAGTGGCCACCAATCCCAATTTAATCTCCTCTGCCAATTTCGCTAGAAGCGGAATTACCCTCCTCTCTTCTTCGATCTGATGATTCTGTATCTCTAAAAAGAAGTTCCCCTCCCCGAATATGTTTTTGTATTCTTCGGCCACTTCTTTGGCTTTACGGTAATTTCCTGCCAGAAGTAGGCTAGGTATCTCCCCGTGAAGACAACTGGAGAGAGCTAAAAGACCCTCGCTATGTTGCCTCAACACCTCCTTATCTATGCGGGGCTTGTGATAGAACCCCTCTAAATATCCGATGCTGGACAACTTCATTAAATTTTTATATCCGGATTGATTTCTTACCAAAAGGATGAGATGATAACCCGCATCCGGCAGCCCTCTTATCGGCTCCTTTTTTCTTCTATCCTGTGGCGCCACATACACCTCACACCCGATTAAGGGCTTGATTCCAGAAGCCATACATTTTTGGTAAAATTCCACCGCTCCGAACATGTTTCCATGATCGGTGATGGCTAAGGCGGGCATCTTAAATTCCTTTGCCTGCGCCATCAGATCATCCAATTTGATGGCTCCATCCAGTAAGCTATACTGGGTATGAACGTGAAGATGAACGAAATCAGCGTGTTCCATATCCTTCTTATCCTTTTCGTCTCGTTCGTCACGGATTCATCCTGATCCCGCCTTTGGCGGGAGAACGGACGCCCTCGTCCGTGACGAAAAGCTAAATCCAATCCTTGTCAATTTTGATCAATGCTTCATCATCCAAATAATAATTACGATAACTTGAATAAGGATAATCTGCCAAGTCATCAACAAGTTTTCGCCTCAGCGGATTAGCGTGCACATAATCGATTTTAGAACGTAGAACCCCCTCCGTATAAATTCCTATTGGTCGATTCCCCTCTGTCCAGATTGGATGTTTGATCCTTGAGGAAGAAAACCTTTTGAGGTGGTTTAAAATTTCGGAACGTTCATCCTTATATAGCTGAGTGCTCAACTTCTTTGAAGTGTAAGATTTGAAATCCCTCATGATATCTCTTATCTTTGACGCAGGAAAAGGATGTATAATCAAATGCAAATGTTCCGGCATGATAACAAAGGCATATAATTTGAATTTGTATTTTTTTCGGTAAAAAATTCAGATTTTCGATGACAATATCAACATATGCTTTCTTGTTAAAGATGACCACAAAATCCACAATAGTTGAAGTGACAAAATACGCCGCGCCAGGATGTTCAATTGTTCTCTATTTGCCCATGATTCTTGCAACTCTTGACGTTAGTGATTGACTTTTAATGGTAACGGACAAGGTGTCCGTTACCAACCAGGGATCGCCTTTCGTTCGTCACAGACGCCCTCGTCCGTGACGAAAATAAGCTTCAAGGAAACGGATGGGGTGTCCGTTACCAACAGGAGAAGTAGGGGCGATTCATGAATCGCCCCTACAGCTTTTTCAAAAACCTCAAGAATTTCTCCCGGCAATTTATGCAAACCAGCCAGTTCCGTTTTAAGTATACCTCTTCCTCCAATTCCTTTTCCGTCATGTCTTTGGTCTCTTCAAGAACCCCTTCGATCTTTTTCTCCAAATAATCTTCTGGTTTTTTGGAAAAGTCTTCGATATAACCATCAAAATCCGAAATGATCTCTAAATTGATACGATATCGCATGCCTCCCTTCTTGAAACGCTTGCCACAGAGGTCACAGCGAAGCTTGGTTTTTGAGGATGGGGATTTCTCAGTCATAGTAATATCTTCTTTTAGAAAAACCTGAGAAAAGCTTAAACAAAACAATTCCAGCTAAAAACCCGCCTACGTGAGCAAACCAGGCCACTCCACCTGAGGTGGAGCCGATCGAAGGTAGAGCGTAAAGAAGCTGAAGTATGAACCAGAATCCTAAAACGAACAGAGCGGGCACCCTGATCACTCGAATGAAAAATCCAAAGAATATCAAAGTCAAGATTCTTGCCTTGGGGAATCTGATCATGTAAGCACCCAGAACTCCGGCTATGGCGCCGGATGCTCCCACCATGGGGATTTGGGAATTGGGTGATGTAAAAATATGCAAAAGACTTGCCGCCAATCCACACATAATATAAAAAATGAAAAACTTAACGTGACCCAGCTGATCCTCCACGTTGTCGCCAAAAATCCAGAGGTAAAGCATGTTTCCGGCTAAGTGGAAAAAGCCTCCATGCAAGAACATGGATGAGAACAAAGAGAGCGGAATGGAGAAAGAAAGCTCGGGGGTGAGTTCCTGTCCGTGGGTTACCTCAAAGGGGATGCTTCCCCACTTGACTAAACCCAACTGAAATCCTTCTCCCAATGACAAAAGATAGAAATAGATCAAACAGTTGACCGAAATCAATGCCACCGTAACAACCGGTGGGCTGTAAGAGGGAATGTCGTCCTTTAACGGTATCATATAATTTGGAGTGTTAAGCCCTGCCTAAGCGGGCGGACGCCCGCCCGTCTGGGCGGGATCTACGACTTTAGCTTGACCTTGAGTCCTCTCGAAAGAAAAGGAGTTTTCTGTAATGTTTCGGGCATAGTCTCAAGATCGGTCAACGGATGGAATGGACTGGTCAACGGATGAAGCGGATTAAACGAATAGACTGGATTACCTCATATCATCTGTTCCATCCGTTTAATCCGTTGACCCGTTTAATCCTTCAGGTCAAGCCTTCAGGACAAGTCCGCTGACTAAAATAGCTCCTCTTTTCTTCTTTCTTCTCTTATTATTTTATAAAAATTCTTGGCTTCCTCTTTTCTCACGTTTCGCAAAGGAATGTCCAGCACTTCAACCTCTAAGATTCTGTTGGCGAAGTTTATGGTTATGATCTGTTCTGCTTTGACCTCTTTTCCAGGTTTGGCCGCCCTGCCATCCAAAAACACCCTTCCGTTTTCACAGGCTTGCTTAGCCTGGGTACGTCTTTTTATCAGCCGGGTATCAGAAAGGAAACTATCCAAACGCATAAGGTAGTTGCTTCTTGCTGTGGACTGTGGACGTCTTACAATCTTATCTCCACATAGGTATCCTGGCGCATCTTCTCCACCCATTTGGCGATAAGCTCATTGGTCTTTTTTCGGCGAACCATATCCTTTATGGTGTCCCAGTCATCTTCTAAAGACAGCTTTCTTTGCTCTCTTTTATCCAGAACCTTGAGGATATGAACGCCGAACTGGCTTTCAAGAGGTGGGCTCACCTCGCCAATCTCCAATCCCTTCACCCCTTCCTTGAATTCCGGGGTCATTTGATCTACGGGATACCAACCCAACTCTCCCCCCAACTTTTTCGACTCCTCATCTGTGGAGAACTTTTTTGCCAGTTCCCCGAAATCCGTCCCCTTAAGCAGTTGGTGGTAGAGACTATCTGCCAGTTCTTTTGCTCGTAACGAATCTTCTCCGGATGGACGAACCAGGATAAGTATATGCCGGGCGTGCACCAAATCATCTCTTTTCTCTTCCACCTTTATGATATGATAGCCGAATTCAGTCTCCACAACTTTACTGATCTCTCCCGGTTTTAAGGCGAAAGCCACCTCCTCGAATTTAGGAATCATATCTCCCTTTTTGAAAAACCCCAGATCGCCCCCCTCCTTTGCGCTCGGATCGTCGGAATACAAAGATGCCAAATGGGAAAAGTCTTTATCTTTTTCAGTTAGCTTGAGTACCATCTCTGCTTTTCTTTTCAAAGAGTCCAAGGTTTCCTGAGAAGGTTTTATCTCCAGAAGGATGTGGCTTAGCTTTACAGCTTCCGGTTGATCCGGAATGCTATCCTTATAGGTCTGGTAAAAATCTTTGACCTCCCTGGTCGACACCGATACCTTTGAGAGTTTAGAGGATACCAGACGATCAATCATCATCTGGTTTTTTATCTGTTCTCTGTATTTTTTCTTTAGCTCACTTTCGGTCAAGCCTTCAGCTTTCAGTTGAGCTTCAAATGCTTCTTCCGAGAACTCAGATTTTATCTTTTTCAATTGATTCCTCACCGCCTCCTCCACCTCCTTGGAGGTCACCTCAATGATGGTATCCTTCTGCGCCGCAATCAAAAGCAACTTGTCGTTGATCATCTGTTCCAAAAGCTGGTTTTCAAGCTGGCTTTTCTGCTTTTCAGTTTTCAACTCAACCCCCATCTGATTGGCATACAAATTTAACTGCATCTCAAGCTCAGACTCTAATATGATCTGGTTGCCCACCACTGCCACAATCCGATCCAGAACCTCCTGGGCAGATGATAAACTTAAGAGAAGATGAAAAATCCAAATCAAAAGAAGGATCACCCTTCCTGCAGAAATCAGAGATTTTAATCTATGAGTTTTCATTTTTTACACAGGCCTTTTTGAGTTTTTTTTCCACAGAACACAGGAAGCTACTTGTTTGTTTAAGTAACTACCAAACTATATTTCGCACACCCGTCTTTCGGTTTATAGATTGGCGAAGCCCGCCGCAATGTCTGTATACAAATTGGCATTAAGCTCTATCTTATGTGTATATTTTTGGGTCTACGATGTACATATTTTGTTAGAGTAGGGGGGGGGTTGCATCCCCATCCTATGATTGGCGGATAGGGGCTCGTCCTGCACTTCGTCCTGAGAC
>JAGMFA010000179.1 GCA_023127875.1 Candidatus Zixiibacteriota bacterium | reverse complement strand
GAGATGGATACAGAAATCTTGCTTGAAAAATTTAAGAAGAAACATAAGTCTTCCATAGAGAATTTTTCCAGCATGGCTCATTCTACTGATCAGATAGACATAAGAGACTTTCTCAGCTTTAAGTTACCCGGGATGCAGGAGTTGATGATTCTCTTGGAGATGGTGAAGTTACTTAGATTCGGGATATTCAGACCCTATGAGTATGACCTGGTAGTCTGGGACACGGCGCCCACGGGCCATACCCTCAGGCTACTGGAGTTGCCAGGTAAGGTCCTCAAATGGATCGAGCTTTTTGAGACATCATTTGTTAGATATAAACGAGTTGCAATACCAGCATCCACGTTGTTCTTAAAAGTGCCCAGACACGGTTCGCAAAAAGGGAACGTTCGCACATTCATGAATACATTGTCGAAAGAGTTAAAAACGATAAGAACGATCCTTAATGATGAAGAAAAATGTGAATTCGTTCCTGTGACAATTGCAGAGGAAATGGGCATAGCAGAAACAGATAGGCTCATTGCTACTCTAAGAGAGGAAGGGATTCCTGTGCGTAACGTTATTGTAAATCGTGTTCAAGATGAGTCAAAGTGTGCCTTCTGTTCAACCAGAAGAAAGGGGCAGGAAAGCTACCTCAAAGAGATTGACGAAAAATTCGCTTCTTACAATCTTGTCAGGCTACCAGTATTCCCAAATGAAGTACGGGGAAAGGAAGGGTTATTGAGGTTTGGTGAGTTTTTATCCGGGAATGAGAGCCAATATTCGCCACCCCAAATTACATTGGAACCCTTAAGGGACGAAGATAATTTCAGGCCGGGTATGTTGTCAGAAGTTTTGAACAAGGATTTACAATTTCTTATCTTTGGCGGCAAAGGCGGGGTAGGAAAGACCACGGTCTCTGCGGCTACTGCATTGTCTATTGCCAGAGGTAACCCTGATAAAAAAATATTGGTTTTCTCTACCGACCCGGCTCACTCTCTGGCCGATAGTTTCGCCACTCCCATAGGAGACACGGTGACTCATATGGAGACCGAAGGTAATCTCTGGGCTTTAGAAATAGATGGCGCAAGATTATATCAGGATTTTAGAAAGGAATACAAGGCAAATATCGAAGATGCATTCAAACAATGGCAGAACAGCTATCTTACCGGCGGCCTCACCGGCGGCAGGAAATGGAAATTGGATTTTGATGAGAAGGTCATGGTTGAATTTGTCGATACTTACCCGCCGGGTCTGGAAGAAGTTTTGGCTTTGGAAAAGATTATGGGATTCATTAAAAACAGGGATTTCGATATATATATTTTTGACACCGCACCCACCGGGCATTTGCTTGAACTTCTAAAATTCCCAGAGTTGGTCAGGGAGTGGTTGAGGGTCACTTATAGGGCCATTCTGAAATATCATCGGGAAGTTCCCGTTGACAATATTGAGGTGATAGCCAAAACAATATTGGTCTCTCAAGAGACGGTGCAGAAAATGCACAAGCTTCTTACAAATCCCCGAAAAAGTGAATTTGTAGCTGTAACCATCCCTGAGGCGATGGGTATGCTCGAAACCGAGGACCTTCTCCGTAGCATGAAAGGTCTTGGCATTCCCTTCAGTCATATTGTGGTTAATATGGTAATTCCGCCAACAGATTGCGATTTTTGTAGCTCGAAGAGAAACGAGCAAATTGGTTATATACGACAGATAGATGGTAAGACACAATACAAAGGATGCGAAATAGTAAAGATGCCGCTATTTCCGCATGAGATAAGGGGGATAAAGAATTTAACGGAAGTAACTAACTTTTTGTACGGAACGCGGATTAAAGCCGATATGGCTGGAGTTAAACGTTGATAATCTGTGAGTATCCGCGTTTTTGATCTGGGCATATCCGTAGAGATGATCGAGAAGGAATCGATTCCGGAGGGGATGGGCATGTTAGCAACCTGCGAAGCCCGGCTAAACGATAAGGGCGAAGTGTTAGAGTTCAGTCGCAAGAAGCTTCGTAAACGAGTAGATACAGATACCGAAGAGGAGGAATAAGAAGATAACTGAAAGAGGGAAAAGTGATGTCAGAAAACGGCTCCGGTTTCTTAAGTAACCAAGAGTTGAAATTAATACTCTTTGGCGGAAAGGGTGGGACTGGTAAGACCACATCCGCTGCTGCTTGTGCCATACATTTGGCTCAGATTAATAAAGATATGAAGATACTTCTAGTCTCCACTGACCCGGCACACTCATTAGGAGATAGTTTTGACCTTCCGATAGGCAACCAAATCACTCCCATAAAAGACGTGCCTGGTCTTGATGCTCTGGAGATAGATGCCTCAAAACTGCTTGAGGATTTCAAGGAAAAACACGGAGATGCGATCAAGAAGCTGGCTGACCGGGGCACCTACTTCGATCAACAGGATATAGCCGATTTCTTTAACCTTTCCCTGCCGGGTTTGGACGAGTTTATGGCGATAATAAGGGTGGCGGACATATTAAAATCGAAGCATTATGACCTGATCATCTTAGATACCGCACCCACCGGACACACCATCAGGTTATTGGAACTTCCGGACCAAATGCTCAAATGGGTCGACGTTTTCGATCTGATGCAACATAAACATCGTTATATGTCCAAGCGATTTACCGGCAGGTATGTAAAAGATGATGCGGATGAGTTCTTGGAGACAATGTCCGGGGATGCAAAAAGAGTAAGGGCTCTTCTTAAGAATTCCGAGACAACAGAATTTGCTCCGGTTACTATTTTGGAGCCTTTGAGCATAAATGAGACGGAGAGGCTTCTTTCTACCCTGAAGAATCACAAAATTCCGGTAAAGAGCATTATCGTTAATCGGATCATAGGAGGAGAAGGGTGTGTTTTCTGCTCGTCCAAAAGAAGGGAACAACAGGGGCACATAAAAGAAATTGAGGAGAAGTTTAAAGAGTATAATCTTTTTAAAGTTCCCTTATTTCCTGAGGAGATTCGGGGAATAAATGGTTTGAAAGAGTTCGCTTCAGCCCTGTTTGATGAAACTTCTCAATATGAATTAGCTGATATTGTTCCATCCTCAACCGGAATATCCACTCAGGATAGGCCTGCTAGTTCGAACTCAAAGCTTTCAGATATTTTCAACAAGGATTTGCAGTTCGTTCTGTTCGGTGGAAAGGGAGGAGTGGGTAAAACCTCAATGGCTTCGGCTACAGCTTTGCACATAGCTAAACAAAATCCCAAAAAGAAGGTATTAGTCTTCTCCACCGATCCGGCTCATTCACTATCCGATTCATTTGGCTGCCCGGTTGGCAATAAGATAACGCCCATAAATGCTTGTGGCAATCTCTATGCGTTAGAGATAGATGCTACTCAATTAGTTGAGGATATTAAGCATGACTACCGGGAGGGGATAGAAGAGATCTTTGATAGTTTTGTGGGTGATAAGGCCAATATAGTGTTTGATCGTGAAGTGGTGACCGAGCTTATCTCCCTTTCTCCTCCGGGATTGGATGAGCTCATGGCTTTAAAGAAAATTATGGAATTTAGCGAAGAGGAAAAATATGATCTGTATGTTTTAGACACATCCCCCACCGGGCATTTGCTTCGCTTTCTGGAGCTTCCTTCACTGATGCGGGACTGGTTGAAAACCACCTTTAAATTGTTGTTGAAATATAAAGAGGTAATGGGGTTAAACAAGACAGCTCAAGAGCTTCTTTCTCTATCCAAAAGCATCAAAAGAATACAGAAAACACTTACAGATCCTGAAAAATGCGAGTTTGTGGCTATAACCATTCCGGAAGCCATGGGCATAGCCGAGACAGAAAGGCTGCTTTCCACTCTCAAGCGACTGGAAATTTCCTGTCGACACGTCGCCCTCAACATGCTTATTCCACCCACCAGGTGCGGGTTTTGCAGCCCCAAGAGAGAGGAACAACAGGAGTATGTCCAAGAGGCTTTAAGGAAATTCTCTGATTATCTGGTTAGTGAAATTCCATTGTTCCCTCATGAAATCAAAGGAGTTGACAGTTTAACTGAGCTCTCTAAGGTTATGTATGAGAGGAGGGTGACAAAAGGTGTCGGAGTTTTAAAATCTATACTGCAGGGTATAAGGTTGTTTTAAATGATAACCTCACCCCCTGCCCCCTCTCCATGAAATGGAGAGGGGGACAAAGGGGGAGAGGTAAAAATTAAATTTTTCAGAAAGGGATGGCTTAAAATGGCTTTAGAGGCAACCAAACAGAGCAGTGGTACCTTAGTGGATGTGATAGATAGAATTTTGGACAAGGGATTGGTGATCAATGCGGATATCATGGTGTCT
>JAGMFA010000178.1 GCA_023127875.1 Candidatus Zixiibacteriota bacterium | reverse complement strand
AACAATTATATGCTCCCCTTAGTATCTCTGAAAAGCTACCATGTCATTTTGTTTTTTTCTTTATGGTTCTCCTCCATTTTTGTTGCTGGAGTTCTTGGTGAGAGAAAAACTTTAAGGACATAATGAAGTTGACATTCGTATGAATGCACACGCATATTGGCACCCATTTTGGAGAAGACGCAAAAAAAGAGCCCTTTCTTGAAAAGAGCTCTTTGGGTTTTGTCTGAAAGTTTCAGAACTCAATCAACCGATAGGGGCGGAGGTCCCTCCTTATACAGATAATTGATCAAGTATACAATATCCGCCAAGGTTATCTCGCCATCGTGATTTAAATCCCCTCTTTCCAGCGGGTCGGGCGCTGGTCCTGCTTTGAAAAGATAATTGATCAAGAAGACGATATCTGCAAGATCCACCACCTGATCACCATTGACGTCTCCGGGAAACCAGGTTGAGGTTTTTGGTCCCACTCTCACGTCATCTATGTAGAAACCTTCTCCATCGTACGTATATTCATCATCGCTCGTAAAGGAAAACCTGACACGCACGCTTGTGCCGGGAGGAATGAAAGAAAGATCATAACTGTACTGGAGCCAATCGTTGCCCGTATTCAAAAGCGAATCTAAAGCTCCGCCGGTTCCGATAAAGTCAAGCGTATCAGGCACTCCACTTAAGGCATTAACTACCTCCACGTGTATCCCGTCCACGCCATAGTTGGTCACGTCATACCACAGCCAGAAGGTAAGATAAGATTCGGGACCCAAGACGAAAGGAGAGCTTTTGAGCCAGGACTGCATATCGTTGTTGAAATGCCAGGAGCCCTCTATCCCATTATACCAGCTCCAATCGCCGGAATGTTTTCTGTGGCTGGTAAGATGCCACAGGTCCCCGGTGCCTCCATGAGTCCAAAGGCTTGTGCCCGACTCCATGTCGTCCTCAAATCCGGGCTCCCCAATGTTTAAGATGAAACTATCCTGAAAAGTATATCCATCGTTGGTTTCGGTGCGGAGGCGCAAGTATGGGAAATAAGTGGAGGGACAACTGGGCAGAAGATATACTTCAAACGTCCCATTCCAGATCTCTTCGGAGCCGATATCACCAAAGCCGGCTGTGCTGTCGTTGAAATATACGTAAGAACTGGTGCTGGAAAGATAGCCGGTCACATCGCGCGCCATCTCCATGCCTTGGTTTTTCACAGACACCCCAAGATCGAAAGTTTCACCCGGCTCTGGCCTGCCATTGCCGTTTCCCCCGGATGCATCATCCACCGAATAGCCGAAATAGACCAAATTAGGTGTGATCACAGTGATAGGTATCATGCTACCCCAGGAGATTCCATAACCTTCGTTTATTACCAGGTTGAAATAGATCACATGATTGTTGGGACAATCAGAATCTATGGTGAAAACATACGGCTCAAGGCTGACCGCGGTCTGGCCGGGGTTCATGGTTCCAAAATCTTGCACGCTGTCGGTTAAAGTAACGTATGGATCTCCGGTAGAGTGCAAGATGGCATATACGTTATATTCCACCTCGGTTCCCCAGTTCTTCAAGGTAACAGACAAATCGATAGTCTCCCCTGGATTTGGCAAACCATCTCCATTCCCACCTGAAGCGTCATCCAGGCTGTGCTCATAATACAACACGCAACCTCCAGCAGTGAGCACCAGCGCAGTGTCAGTGTTATACAGGAAGTTGTGAGCGGTTACGGTAACATACATCTCTCCGGCAGAGGAGGGTGAAATATCGAAAAGAATCTGTCCCTGTTGATCGGTCAATCCCCGCTGGTAGATATCATCCCCTTTCATGAGACACACTAAAGCCTCTGGCACAGGCTCCATTCCGCCGGATGCACTCATCACGGTGATCGGAAATTGACTGTTGCCCATGATAACGGTATCTGGATGCTCCACCAATAGTGTTTGAGGGGTATCGGTCCAGATGGGCATCTCCGGCTCACCTAAAAGATTAACCTGATACTGGCACCAGCGATACACATTCTCCTGTTGGGAGAATGGAACATAGAACGACTTCATATCCCCCACTGTGGCTCCTATGTGATAGATATCTCTGGTGAACAAAGAGGCGTAGAACTGCTGATCAAATTTGTCTGAGTAACCATATTTCGGGTTTCCGGGCGATCCCCAGCCGTATCTGGAGTTGCCAATGAAAGCCACCCCTCCACCATTGGGGTTATTGATAAAGTGCTCAGCCAAGCAATCATAATCGATGGCGGCAGGCCAACAGCCGATAGAGAGAAGGATGGAGTTTCGTGGATTATTGTTCAGAGCGTCCATATCAGAACGATCCAGATAACCGGTTCCTACTCCCATCACGGTGTACCAGGCATGTCCATCGTGGTTAATTATATTTTGCCCATCATTCATGGCGGCCATGGCTGTGCTCCAGCTCTCATTTCCCAAATCTTCATACAGCTTAGTGATAGGGTCAAACTGTGGAGGAACATATTCTTCGTCAATTAAGTCTTTGCTGAGCCCTGAGTTGGTATAAGGGTTAGACCATAGGATCTCCGCTAAAAAGAGCATCTTGGTTGTATAGTCAGTGGGAGGATTCTTCTCATAGGTTAAAAGCTTGTTCACCAGCGCCTGCGCCTTGCTGACATTACTGCAGGAAGCCCTTCCCACGAAAACGTCGGGATACATGTCAACGGAGTCTCCCACCTCGCCATACAGGTGGTTTCCGTTGGCGTCCCAGGATCCATCCAGATCAGAGAAATAGAGATCACATCTTATTAAATTCTCGTCCGGACTAATCCCGGCCTCACAATCCATAGCCCAGGCTGCCCTGTCAGGGACCACGTTGGTATCACCCCCCAGAAGAACCCACAGTGTCCCCCAGTTCTGGTAGGCATCCTTGATGAAATCTCTGATCTCCTCCGCATTATCATATCCAGTGTAATGGGTGTAGATCCACTGGGTGGTGACGATCTTCGCTGGCACGCCCTTTTGGGTTTTCCACTCCGCCAAAGGTTGAAAGGTGGAGACGTAATTGGTATCGGTGATAATTACATATTCGTAATCCCCGGGAGGGAGAAAGGATTTTGTGATTCTTTCAGGTTTCAGGTTTAGCTTGGCATGGTGGGGATTCAAAGTGGTTTGCTTCAATATAGCTTGATAGATCTGTTTTCCAATCGGCGTTCTTTTCTTTATGGGAAGAGGCTCTTTTCCTCCTGAAGAGTAACGGATCTTAAATTCTATGTGAGAATAGAACTTGACCTTCTTCTCGGCAGGGACATATTGGATCGGATAGATTAAGATATTTACCAGTTGATACCCTCCTAAGAAGCCGGTGCCGGTGTATTCTATCAGTTTGCCCGGATATTCTGCACTTTGCTTGTAAACTTTGGGCTTAGGTTGAACAAAGGGAACGGGCTGTTGCGAAAGAGAAAGGATTCGAGGAGGTTGAACCGGAAAGATCTGATACTGATCGGGCAGAAATCTTCCATCCGCACTGATTACCACCACTTCCTCTACCCTAGAGCCGGAAGGCAAAGCCATATGAACCAGTTTAACCGGAAGTTGAGGCTTCCCCACTTCATTGGTAATGTCACAGTCCTTCAGATAGAGAAGATCAAATCCATCTGAGGTGGAGAAGATCAAATCCTCTAAGGAAAACTCCAGCCCCTGGGAAAGTTCCGCTGACTGTGTCTGGCTTATCCCCAAAAGAAAAACAAATCCTACAAGAAATAGAACTTTGATTCGCATAATAACTCCTTTGTTTATGAGGTAATCGAAAAAGGTAACCTGCACACCGAATCACCTTTGAAAAGATGAATAAGTCACTTCTATAAAATAATATACGCAAAAATGCTATTTTGTCAACTGGAAAAACTTAAGACTTGGGACAGGTATAGGTACATGGTATCCCCTTTTAGCTTTCTCTTTATGGCTTGGGCGAAGCAGTGTTTCCAATCTTATTGGTGGTAGATTAAGCACACCTTCCCACACGAGCCCCTTGTTTGGGGCTTGTATTTTTCGATATTATACTTAACGGCATAATATTTGATAATTTCAGTGATATGTTATATACCACCCTCAAGGTAAAATATGAACTCTTTGCTGTTCGGGCGGGGGTTCAACCCCCGCCCGAACCAAGTAGTAGGTCAGGAGCCCTGTGCTCCTGACGCTATTCATTTGTAGGGTGCGCAGTTCGTAGGTCGGATATGTCCCCCGCACGGGGGACTATCCGACAACTATTATGTCCGAAACCTCCGCCTGAAGCGAAGGATTTCGGACCTACTAAAGCTATTCACAACAGATGAAACGGATTAAGCAGACAGGCATAGCTGACA
>JAGMFA010000177.1 GCA_023127875.1 Candidatus Zixiibacteriota bacterium | reverse complement strand
CTATGAGTGATAAGTTGTTGTTGCCCATAGGGGCGGGAATTCCCAGACGAGCGGACACTCCCGTATGGGGGTCTCCGTTATCCAGCCCCGAAGTGGGACTTTTTCAACACGCCCTGAAGCCTGCGGCTACCTCTCTTCTCACTTCTTCTCCAACTCGAAAAAATGATCCTGATAATCCCAGAGCGAATGCCACAGGATTTTTCTTAAAAACATCTCAAATTGTGCTACTGCTTTAAACAACATCTTCGGAATCAAACCGAAGTAGATCGGGTAAAGCAACAGAAAATGTCCCTTTCTAATAGGATAATCGGCAATTTTTATGAAATTATTCTGTTCAAAGATGCATGAATAAGTTTTTAAATCCCTGTGCCCCTTTTGAAGGCTGTGGATACACAGGTTTTCTATTACCTTCAGATCATCTGGATCGATAACCGCGGGCAGTTTTCCTTTCTCTGCTCTTTTTCCCCAGGTTTCACCTTCGGTCTGGAAATGCTGTAGTTGTTTTGTTTTCATTTCTTATCTTTTCAAAATTCTGACAGGCTGTGTTAGAGCTTTGCCTATATTTGCGAAGGTGTGAAGGCTCCGCGATACGGTGTGGTTTTCTTCACGAACGGCAGAATGTAAGTCAACTTTGGTTTTTTTAATCCTCAAAGCGATCAGAAAACAGACCAATTCCCCCAAGGTCATGCACACCCGCATGACCAAAGGGATCAATATGGCTGTGGAGATCGGGATGAACAAACTCAAAAGATAACTTTGGACTCCCTCTCTTACTCCCAAACCGGCGGGTGCAATAAAAGTTATCATCCCCAAGAAAACAGCAACTGAGAAAATGCCTGAGAACTTGATTACACCTATCGAATCCAAAGTCAAGAATGAATTTATGAAAAGATAAGCAAAGGTCGAAAATATCGCCCGATCTAAGATCAATAACCCTAGAAGGAATAGTATACTCTTATAACTGACCTTAAATTCTAATTTTTCTTTCTTGAAGAGGTTTAGAAAGAAGTTAACCGTTTTGCTCAAAACCTTTGGATGCAAAACAAAAAGTAGAAGAAGGGAGAAAAGTGGAATCAAAATGAGAACTAAACCAGTTGGTATGTTCTCCCACAAAACAAGAGTGGAGATGAAGAATAGCAAGGCTATCCCGTTGTAGGTAACGAACATTAACACCATGCTAACCAAAGTCAATCTTCTGGGTAGTCCCACTTTGTCGGCTAAATAAATCTGGCTTACATAGGTCCAGATCTTGCCAGGGATGTATTTTCCTGCCGCGGAAAGGTAAGTAATTCTAAAACTTTGGGCAAAATTTATACTGCATCCTAACATTTTCAGAATCAAGATCCAGACGTAAGCAGCAATTGAATAATTTAGCGTCAAAAAGAGAAAAGATGCAAAGAGAAGGGAGTATTTGAAGTGCCATTCATATCTGAGAAGAGTTTCTATATTTAAATAAAGTATTCTTGCCAATACGAAGAAGATTATTAACACTATCAGTATACTTAGCGTCTTTTTAACTGAGCTAATTTTTGACATAGCTTAAGTCTTCTCTTAAGAAAATAATTTTCCTTTTCACGTGGGCTGGCACTCCATAAGCTAAAGAATCGCTAGGGATATTTTTAGTAACTACGCTTCCGGTTCCTATTACCACCCTATCCCCAATCCTGACCCCAGCTTGTATTATGCTGCCAGCGCCTATCCAAACTGACCTGCCAATTACAACCTCCTCCACTTTTCGAGGATAAATCTTGCATACTTCACTTTTGTGATCCTCTCCGGCATCACTGTGAGTCAAGATTAGTACCTGTGGGGATAGGGTGCTTTTCTGTTTTATGATTACTTTGCCAGTCAAATCTATTGTTGTCCCTGGGCCGATATGGACATCATCCTCAATGGCTAAATTTTTGAAACCATTTATCAAATTAATAATTCTAACCTCATATATTCGCACATTTTTGCCTATCCTCGCTCCCAGGAATCTAAAAAGGATTGACCGGAAGTAAGGATTGATACACCATCTCAACAGTTTCTCAATGAGCATATATATGCCAATTTTGACATTTCTTAAAATACGATTCATCTACTACCCCTAAAAAAATTAACTATCGGTTGTAGTAACTGGTAAATGGCAGCCCTGTTTTTGCTTATATCTTGATGATAATTGAATACGATCTTCTTTTCTGCACCCCACTTTTCTTTAAATTGGATCAGGCTAAGCATCTTCTTACTCGACCCCATAAAATCAAAATAAGATTTACCCTTCTCTTTTGCGATTTTTATGGCATTGTGAAATAAAAGATCATTGGGTCTTAAATGCAGATATTCTGTGGCTGATCCGCCGTGAAAGTAATGAGTAGTATCCTCAGAATAGATTACCACCATACCGGCAATGGGTTGGTTATTGTATTTCATAAAAAGCATATCCGAGAATTCAGGAACCAAAAGATCGTATATCTTATAAAAAAGCTGGATGGGGTATTTAGCTAAAGCTTTATTCCTCTTCATCGAATCCAGATAGAGACGATAAAACTGATCCACCTCTTCCCGTGATTTTATCTTCTCAAAACAAAGATCTGACTTCAAAGCGGTCTTTATGTTTCTTTTCAGACTATCCTTATAATTTTTCCAGATCTGATCTGTGGATTTGCCTTTCAATTCCAGCATGTGCCTGTAGGACTCCACACAGTTAAAATCGGGCAAGTCCTGCTTTTTCTTAATGGCTAAATCCACGATTTGAATGCGTTGAATTTTCTCTTTCCTGGACCACTTATTCAGAAGACTTAAGAATTCAGGGATATGCTCTCGATCGCCAATAAACCCGCCATAGGGAATGAGTGAATAGAACACTTTAAAGAAACGATTACCCACTATCATTCCGGGCAGAGCAGAGAGCCAGTATCCTCCCTCTTCACATACCAGATATCGCATCCGGCACCTGTAGCCTTCTTTCAAGACCTTCCACCATAGGGAGGTATGAAAGATCAGGTTAGAATGTAAAGAGACAAACTCGTCCCACCCATCATCCGGCTCTTCTAAGACGATTAGATTCATCTTAAAGTATTGGGGAGGATCTTTTTTATTTTCTCACAGACAAAGATAACATCTTCTTTTTTTAAAAGCGGATGTAAAGGCAGGGTCACCTCGTGTGTCCCCACATATTCGGTTAAAGGAAGCTTCGTCTGACTTCCCTTTAGATTCTTTCGATAGTAGGAAAACTTATGGATGGACGGATAATGTATACTGGACTGGATTCCCTCTTTTTTCAAAAGCTCCATGAACTTTTTTCTATTCACTTTTCTGTTCAAAAGAACCGGAAAAAGATGATAAGAGGATTTGCGCGGATAATCTTGAAAAGGGATGGAAAGACTATCGGCCTCTTTTAAATTCGCCACATAAAGATCGGTTAAAGCTTTTCTTTTTTTATTACCCTTGATCAATTTCTCCAACTGAAGTATGCCCAGTGCGGCAGATATCTCGGTCATGCGATAATTATATCCCAGCTCCACCACGTCGTATGAATAAGCGTGACCTTTGTGTCTGTTCATGGTCATGCTGGTCATTCCGTGAGACCGAAGAAGTTTAATCTTTCTGGCAAGCCGATCATCATCGGTTACCACCATCCCCCCCTCGCCGGTAGCCAGATTCTTATTGGAGAAAAAGGAAAAACACCCAACATCTCCGAGTGTGCCAGCCATCTTTGAACTCAAGTCTGCTCCTATGGCATGGGCTGAATCCTCAATAATGAAAAGTTTGTGCTTTCTTGCGATTTTTTTAATCTTTTCCATATCCGCCAGATACCCACCATAGTGAACCACTACAATTGCTTTAGTCTTGGAGGTTATTTTCTTTTTTAGATCATCACAAGACAGGTTGAAATCATTTAATGAGCTTATGTCTACAAATACAGGCTTTGCTCCCACATACAGGATGGCGTTGGAGGAGGCAACAAAGCTTAACGATGGGACGATGACCTCATCGTCTGGTTTGATCTCCAAGGCTCTCATAGCCAGATGCAAAGCCGCCGTGCCGCTGGAGACCGCGATGGCGTGTTTGGCTCCCACAAAATCGGCGAAGTTTTTCTCCAGCTTTTGCACGGTTTCGCCCATGGTGAGCCACTTGCTTCTTATTACCCGATCAACCATCTTACGCTCACGCTGGTCGAAATTCAGATCAGATAAAGTTACTTTCCATTTCATTTTACTTTTGGTTTTTGAGAATTACTTCTGGATTCTGAGAATCCCGCGTAGTAGCTGAGGCTTCATGCCTCAGCGGAGCCATGAAGGGCTCCGCTACGTGAGGAGTTTTTTTCTTCCACCTCACCCCCCGTCCCCCAATAATGTTGCGTTAAATAAAATCACGCCTTATAACC
>JAGMFA010000176.1 GCA_023127875.1 Candidatus Zixiibacteriota bacterium | reverse complement strand
CTTTTTCTGGACCGATCTCGAAAACCACTGCACCATATCGACCTCCAAAGACATTTCGAGGCGCCGTAATATAAACTTTAATCTCTTTGGATTCGTTAGGCTTAAGGGTGAAGGTGGTGTCCTTGATTTTCATCCAATCTGCACAGGAGAACTCCGATTCTCCTTTGTCTGCAACTTTATAAGCGCCCCTCTCAGTTTCTATTATATCCATTGTGTAGGCGATCAAGTCGACACTATTTAGTGCGTTATCGTTGGTCAAATATAAGGAGAAAGATTTTTTTGCTCCAGGAGCAAGGTCGACTTCTACTAAAAGGGGACTTAAAGAAAGGTCAAATTGTGCATTGGCTGATGCACACCAGAGACAAATGGTAAAGAAAACAAAGAGGATTATGTATTTTTTTTCTTTCATCTATTTTTTTTCAAATACGGGGCGACCGTTTTAAACCATTTAAGAGCTAAATTAAAGCTAAATTAAGGCACGAAATAGCCGGTTAAGGTGTCGATCCATTCCTTCTGGCATAGCAGGATCAAGCTGATGAAAGCATCGTCCTGATATTCGCAGGCGGAATTACAATTCTCAACATGGATGTAGTTCCACAGCTTGAACTGAATGCCATAATGTAGGTTGTAGGAATCGTAAACCGTATCCCACTCGGCCGGATTATTCATGTCCCGGCAATAAACCCAGGCAGGATCTCCTTTAGGAGGTGGACCTACAGGAAAGTCGCCCACTGCGTACCAGATTGGAATGGTATCGAGCACAGTTTTGGCCGTATCTTCAGCCCACAGAGGTTCAAAACCGTGATAGTCAACCAGCACATTCTGATTGCTCTTCAGTGTCGCAGTAATGCAGTCGGCAGCATAGTTTCCAGGCTTGCGAACATACCAGTCCCATCTGGTGCCACTCATACTCCATGCGATCCACTGAGCAATAGAAGCATGAACCTTAACCGGAATCTTCCAATTCTTGTTGCAAGAACTGTCCATGGGATAGGAAGCAAAGCATCTTGCCAGCGCAGTCGGGTCTGGACTGGTCGGGTCACTTGAAACCTTCCAGCCATTACCGTCCCAATACCAGCTTGCCACCTCTGTTCCCCCATAAGGGTATTGAGCGATCGCTACCACCGGTAGAAGACCCACCACCAACAATGCTATAATGAATTTTTTCATGTCTTTTTCACCTCCTTTCAATTTACTTATTTTTGATGTCTGTGCAAGTTGTTTTTACGATCACCCCATATTTTTTTCTTGATTTCATGCTCCACTTTTATTTCTGGAGCATTTCAGTGTTCTCCTAATTGAATAGATAATCTCTTCTCTATCCGCACACAAAAAGAATGTCCCATGCCTCAATCATGCAACGACTCAAAGAAGTCTTTTTCATCCTGAATCTCTTGGTCAGTGAACTCCTCCGGATGAGCCACCATGTATTGACCCCTCTCCAGCAGTTCCTCCATGTTCGATAGATAGCCAGCTGCGGTGCTCAGCTTGGCGGCTAGAACCTGCCGGTGTAATTTGGCTACCATATCGGAGCCGCCATAATCCAGAATCTGATATGCTGACTCGGGGGTGTATCCGTACTGGGCGGCGTAGCTCCCCACATTGGGTTCATTCAACTTGCCACGTTGATATCCTAAATATCTGGCCAGCTGATTTTTCCAGTAACCCGGAGACTTACCTTCACCCGAGGGGGGAGGTGGGGGTGGTCCAGGCTGTCCACCGCATTCCGGACCCTCGATCTCTTTAGTCCAGTGCGTGCAGGTGTACCTGAGGTCCACCTTGACCACAGTTGTGCTGAGGTCACCCGCCAGGCTGAACCACACAGTCCGCGTCTCACCTGGTGCATATGGCGTGGTGAACTTGATCCCATAAATACCGGTGATTGGATCAGGACCCACATATTCATA
This sequence comes from Candidatus Zixiibacteriota bacterium, assembly GCA_023127875.1. The sequence goes on along the minus strand of JAGMFA010000176.1, from coordinate 2,508 downwards.
AGGCTCGCTGGCATCAAGGATGTTACCCGGGCCAAAGCAATCCGGGTTTAGCTCAAGCGTCCAATCATCGAATGCATAGTTCACGGCAGCCATAACCTGATAGGTAAACCTGGTCGCATCCGTTCCCTCGTCATAGGTCGCTCCAAGGAAGTTAATCTGGTAAAGCCCGAACTCCACGCCCAGAGCATCGGAAGAACCCAAGCCTATGACTATGATGCCTGAAGCCAACACTAACAGCACCGCGGACAGAAGACATTTTGTTATCCGTTTCATTTTTTTTCACCTCCTTATACATTAAACTTTAAGGTTAAAGGGTTTTTGTAATTGACGCTTATGTTTTCCATCATATTTATTGCCCGGTTGGTATCTCTGGGTCGATCCATGGGCTTGTATTCAGTATTCCAAAGGTGATCACCGCGTCATCTAAATACTTAAAGTCAGAATTGTCAGCTTTTACACAGACTTTATTCCACAAACTCCAATGGGTTGGTATTGGGTTCTGCCTGATCAGTAAAGAATGTGCATTGAAATCAGATGCCCTTGCCCACTCGACTTCTTCCACGCCCTGATTCCCAATTGAAACCCCATAATAGGTTTCTACTTTTTGTGTAGGAGGATAAGTGGCATTAAGGTCTTCAAAACCATTAAAGTCTATGAGGACGTCCACATTGCTGATGATGGAGCCAATTATGGGCTGGGCCGCATAGTCACCAGGTTTCCTGATATTCCATTGCCATTGAGTGCTGGAGAAGTGAAATGATACCCATTGCGAATCTGAGGCAGGGCTCAGAAGGGCTCCCTCCACCTGTTGATTGCTGAAGGCGCTCCTGTCTCTATCAATAAGGGCGGGGCGAATCCCTACAGGATAAAGCGGTACTTTAGCTTTGGTGGCTCTTGTATTTCCAGAGTCAGCCGAAAAGAATCCCTTAATGGGAGTTATTTGCCCGGTCTGACCAAAACCAGTTGAAAAGAAGATAAACAAGAGCAAAGAACACAATAATAGAATGCTTTTCCGATGCCACATGATTGATAATCCTCCTATTAAGAAGTGGTAAATCCAATTTCTGAGTTTTGTTAAAGCAAGTTTATGAAAAAGAAAAGACTACCCCTCCATAGGGTAAAGTGCATTCCATATCAGCCAAGAAAAGTCAAACTACACCCCTCCTTGCCGCAGATGACAGTTATACTTCCCTTCTAAGCTCCCCTAACTTCCATGTGGAGAGTAAGTGCCGTAGTCTCGTTGTTTCCATTCAGAAAACCAACACTTGTCACTAATTTAACCACCTCCCTCCCATTTGTCAAGAAGAAAATGACTTTCTGTTCAATTTTTGCACCTATGAAATAATAGGGCAAAAAGATAGCTTCTTACGCCAAGAGGTCTTTTGGAGAAAAGTCAAATTTGAGGCGGCAAACCTGGAGTGTCGAGTTTTTGCTTGATTTTAGAGCCTCCGAAAAACATATCTTTCTCAATTTTGGGTGACAGAATACCGATGTATTACATAAGGGGAGGGGCTGGGGTAACCAAAGCCAAAGACCCTAGGAGGCTCTCCGACAAATGCTAAAGTCACGTTTTGGGCACCTATATATTGTGGCATGAGATTGTAGTTGCCCAATTTATTGGGCTCGATAAATCGAGCAATTACATTCTCAGACACGCTCCTAAAATACGAAATCTTTTTGAGACTGAGAAAGGGTGCCTTTTAACTTAATTCTTTCAACTCTTTATACCGTTTATTTTACACCTGCGACAGGGGAAGTTCAAGATATTTCATAGACGATAGAGGGAGGCTTAAATGAGGAGAATAATCTTTTGGGGATTTATTTTTGTGCTATTCTCTGCATTTGTGTTCGGTGCAGAACTGGAAAGATATTCTGGGCAAAGCGAGGACGACGGGCAGGAGGCAACAAGCGGTGCTGTCAATACAAGTTTTACTTATGTTGAATTAGTAGTAAAGTTCGAGCGATGGGGTGGAGCTTATCGATTTCCCAATGCCACCATACCACAGGATGCAACCATAAATTCCGCTTATTTGTCGCTACATGTCTATGCCGGAGATTATATTCATTCCATAGATAGCATAGCCTGCGAGAACGTTGACAGTGCTACCATCATTTCAGGTGGACCAGGGAATGAATACAATATAAGTAATAGATGGAATAATAGAACAGATGCGGCCATCCTTTGGCAGGAAGATGTTAGGCCTTCTGGTCGAGACTCTACACCCGATTTAGGTTCTCTTGTTCAGGAGATAGTAAATAGACCCAATTGGAAAAGTGGAAATGCCATAATATTTTTGTTTAAATGTGCGGTAATTGACAACGATAGTTCTGCCTATGAAACTTACAGTTGGGATACTGACCCAAATAGCGTTTACGGGGCAATATTACATGTAAATTATACACCCAGCAGTACCCCTAATGATCCACCTATAGTCTCTGACATTCGCGATTCCACCATCACCGAGGGTGAGACCTTCGATCAAATCAACCTGGATGACTATGTGACTG
>JAGMFA010000175.1 GCA_023127875.1 Candidatus Zixiibacteriota bacterium | reverse complement strand
TAACATGTCCACAGGATCCTCGAATTTGAGTCCTGGGGACAAATTCGGACTATTTGATCATACTAAAGGCGAGGGTTTTTCTCCCATTCCCCGAAGGGGACAATAATATCCGATTCGCGTAGCCAAGCCTTCACACTTCGTCCTGAGCTCAGTGTCGAAGGATGGCTTGGCTGACCCATCTGGGTCTACGCAGTGCCATTAAAGGCATGATTTTTACTTGAAAGATAAACTTCTGTTTACTTTGTAACCGTTTTACTCTTTACGTCAATCTTTCTTTTCAATCTCTCCACCAAAAGATACGCCTCTTTTATGCCTTTACCCAGATGATCCACTTTATGAGCATCCGAACCGAAGGCGACTATTTTTACCCCCGTCTTCAATGCCAGGTCTAGAATTTCCAGCCCGGGACAAAACTCCTTATGCCCCTTACGTAGAACTCCAGTGTTTATTTCCATGCCCACATCATTTTTTGCCATAAGCTCCAAAACCGGCTCCACCAAACCCCGATGTGCAGTGAGAATCTTTTCCCCGTAAAAGCCCAGCCCATATTTTTTGTATATGTCCAGATGTGCCATCACATCGAAAAGCCCGCTTTCCACTGCTTGTTTGAAAGCCTGATAGTATTCTGAGACCATCTCCTCGGCACACCTCTTTTTGAAATATCTTTCTGCTTCCCTTGAAGCAGTGATGGCTATATGATCCAGGCAATGCACCGCACCCAACCGATAATCCAGATCAAAACAAGCCAAGTCATCTCTCAATTGCTCCTCGATATGTGGCGCATAATCCACCTCTAGGCTGGCTTTCACCGAAAGTCCCTGAAGACGATATTCCTCATCTGTTCGCCTCACGTCCTCGATGTATCTTCTCACGCTGTCCTCTGACAACGGAACAAGTTCTCCATCCATCCGCATGAAAGGGTCTATGTCTTTTCTAAACGGATCAGAATCGTAATGAGTGGTGAAACAGATCTCCTTTATACCCAATTCCAATGCTCTCTGGCAATACTCATCGATAGTCCCGGTGGCATCCAGAGAATAATCCGGATGAACGTGGCAATCAGCCTCATTTAAACCACAAGACACTATGGATAGGTTTTTCTTCAAAGATTACACTGCCTACGAGATTTGTTATCTTTTATAAATGGTTGATAAACTTTTGCCCCAATAGGGGCGGGAATTTATCCCGCCCTAAATTTAGCGTTTTCAACAAACCTTAAAGTTTCACACTCCAGTTAAAAAAGGATTGTTTCTTCTCTCTTCCCCGACGGTGGTTGCAGGTCCATGACCAGGATAGATCATGCAATTATCCCCATTAGTTAGTAATTTGTTTTTGATGGAATCCATAAGTTGCTGAAACGATCCGCCGGGCAAATCCGTTCTACCAATCGAACCACAAAAAAGGGTATCTCCGACAAAGATCATTTTATCTATAAGTAGTGAAATTCCTCCGGGAGTATGTCCGGGCGTATGCAAAACTTCAAGCATGTTTTCCCCGAACTGAATCACATCCCCTTCTTGCAACGTGCCATCTGCCGCACAAGGATCTGTTCCACTTTCTAAAAAAAATGGTTGAGCTTGGTCATTTGGCGAAAGCATGGATGCATCTTCAGCATGAATCAGAACTTTCGCATTGGTCGACTTCTTAAGCTGAGCCAATGCGCCGGTATGATCGAAATGAGCATGAGTCAAAACTATGTATTTAACCCTCAAGTTTGACTCTTTCAACTGCCTTTCTATCTCTTTGAAATCTCCGCCTGGATCTATAACTACCGCTTCCTTGCTCTTCTCGTCACCCAGAATATAACAGTTGGTTTCAAGCGGACCCACGGTAAGGGCTTTCAGGATCAAATATCAACTCCTTCAATCTTGAGCAGTTTTCTTTTCATACCCTGCTGGTTGTTGGTCTTCTTGACCAACAACCAAGTGCTCTTTCCTGTTGGTGAAGCCTGCCAGCCATGGAACACCAACAGGAAGCAGGGGGAAGCAAGGGGATCAGATCTTTGCCCCTTCTATTTTCAGCAATTTTCTCTTGATACTCAATCCACCCCCATATCCTCCCAGACTGCCGTCCTCTCTGATTACCCGATGACAAGGGATGACTATTGGGATGGGATTAGCTGCGCAGGCAGCGCCTACTGCTCTTGCCCTGTTTTTCCCTCCCACCTGTCGGGCTAACCACCCATAGCTTCTGGTTTGTCCAAAGGGAATCTTAAGCATCGCTTTCCACACTCTCTTTTGAAAAGCAGTGCCGCCTGTCAGATCTAAGGATTCCTTAAATCTAACCTTCTTGTCCGCAGGATCCATGGGACCGGAGAAATACGGCTTCAAGCTTTTTTTCAAAGACGAAAACTTCTTTTCATCCTTCTTCAAATTGATGTTTTCCTCTTTGCTCAAGGCTGAAAAAAACTTCTGCCATTTGCTTTTGGGAAAGGTGATAAAATTCAATCCCTTCTCCGTCCGGATGGCGAGTATCTCACCGACTGGAGATTTAAAAGTGGTATAGAAAAGTTTCATCCCTCCTCCTTTTAATAAGGCTCGATGCTCGGACATTCGTATGAATGCTTCGCATCGTTGTCGATGCTCGTAACAAAGCTCCCAGACGGGAGCTCGTCTGAGCCTGTCTTTCGAAGCTCGAAACTCGAAATTCTTTTATGCACTTAGGTATTCCAGCTTCTAACTTCAAGCCTCCAGCACAGACGCCCAGTCGGGGGCATCTGCCTGCCCGTCTGGGCATCAATACCAGTCCTATGGTCAGTTGACTTCCTATGGATCCAAATGGACAAATGAGATCCAAATTCGGACTTCGTCAACGTCAACCCAGCTTCGAAAACTCATTTTTCCACAGAATCCATAGGACGTGAAAATCTCTTTACACTTCATGGTATGTCTTTATGTATTTAATCTGCTCCTTGGCATGGTAGGAGCTTCTCACCAGGGGACCGGATTCTACGTGCGCAAGCCCCATCCTCTCTCCGATTGTTTTTAGCTCTGCGAATTCATCCGGATGATAGAATTTTGCCACAGGAAGATGAGCCTTCGATGGACTCAGGTATTGTCCAATAGTCAAAAGCTCACAACCTGCATTCTTTAGATCGTTCATCAAACCGATGATCTCATCCCAACTTTCCCCCAACCCAAGCATTATTCCGGATTTGCTTATAATGTTTTTATCAATTCTCTTTACGTTAAAAAGAAGGTCCAAAGACCTTTGATAATCTGCTCCCTTTCTTACCGTGGGATAAAGCCTTTTGACTGTTTCCAAGTTGTGATTCAACACATCCGGTTTCGCCTCCATCACATTCTTCAGAGACTCAGATGATCCGCAAAAGTCAGGAATTAAAACCTCTACCCTGCAATTCAGATTCGTTTTTCTGATCTCGTCGATAGTCCGGGCAAACATGGATGCTCCTCCATCAGGGAGATCATCTCTGGTGACCGAGGTAATCACCACATATTGCAATTTCAGTTCTTTTATAACTTCCACCAGTCTTCTGGGTTCATCTTCGTCCACCGGCAGGGGGACACCTCTTTTCACATCGCAGAACTTGCATCCCCTGGTGCAGATGTCGCCCAAGATCAAAAAAGTGGCAGTCTCTTGTTCAAAGCAGTGGCAGATGTTGGGACAATTGGCTTCCTGACAGACGCTGTGCAGATTCGACCGAGCTAACAGGGATTTGATTCTTCGATAATTTTCGCCCCAGGAAGTTTTGACCTTTAACCACGGCGGACGCTTAACCTGCACAAAGACCTCCAAAACCACTATTGACATCGTTGTGTCAACAGTTTAAATTAAAATAACGCTTGTGTGCCAAAAAGCAAGACCAAATATATTCATTGTGTAGCGGAAGGCTTTAGCCTTCCATAAACAGATTTTAAAAAGGAGAAAAAATTGGCGGAACAGAAATTATATGATTTAATCATCGTCGGTGGCGGACCAGCCGGCTTGACCGCCGGCATCTACGCCACCAGAGCGAAATTGAACACTGTGCTTTTAGAGCGGCTAAATCCGGGCGGTCTGGTGGCATCCACGGACTGGGTGGAGAATTATCCCGGCTTTCCCAAGGGAATTAGCGGTGCTGAACTGATGAAAAAAACCGAAGAGCAGGCAGCAAAATTTGGACTAAAGATCATTCCGTTTAAAGAGGTTGATTCTTCATATCTTAAAGGTCAGACCAAAACCATAAAGGTGGATGACGAGGAATTCAGGGCTAAAGCAGTGATCATCGCCTCCGGAACTGAGCCAAAGAAATTGAACATTCCCGGCGAGGAGAAATTTAAAGGGAGAGGTGTCTCATATTGTGCCACCTGTGATGGTGCTTTTTTCCAGGGCAAAGACGTCGTTGTTATTGGCGGCGGAAGCTCTGGCATTCAGGAAGGTTTATTTCTTACCAGATTTGTAAAAAGCATCACTGTGGTTGAATT
>JAGMFA010000174.1 GCA_023127875.1 Candidatus Zixiibacteriota bacterium | reverse complement strand
AAATTCCCGGAGTATGATTACCAGAACCATCCAGGTTTGAACATAGCCCAAAGCCACGAAGGAAACAAACGCGGTGGAGACCAAAATTTTGTCCGCCAACGGGTCCATGAACTTCCCAAAGCCGGTTATCACCCCCGTCTTTCTGGCTAAGTAACCGTCGTATGCATCGGTTAACGCCGCCACGATAAAGATCAAGGTGGAAAGATAACGCAGATACATATTATCGATCAAAAGAAAGATCATGAAAATGGGAGCTAAGATTATTCGGGCTATGGTCAACTTGTTGGGAAGATTCATTTGTTATTCAAACAACCTTCACTGGTTCTCTTGATCCTTGTATTCACTCCTTCTGGTCTACCCCCTATGAAACAATCAATCTATAAAGATTCCTCCTTTGAATCAATGTTTTTTTGCGACAGCTCTGAAAAAGTAAGTTTTTGAGTTGTTATTTTGGAGTGTCAAGCTTTAGGGACTGTTAAAAACCCCTTTTGGCAGGGCTAAATGCCCTTCAGGGTGAATCCCTTCAGGATGAACCCTGCCCTATGGACGATAAGTAGTTGTCTCCCATAGAGGCAGGAATTTATCCTGCCCCAAAATGTAACTTTATCAACAAGCCCTTTAGCTTGACCTTTTAAGTCTTGTAGGTCGACCATTCGAAGGGCTTGACCTATAGCCTTGCGCTGAGGGATGATTGACAACATTTTTTGTCAAGCAGTCCTTCGGACATGCTTGACCTACAAAACTAAAAATTTTGACTTGTATTTGTAATCAAAGGTAGCATCCACATCCACCAAACCATTCTTAATTAAATGAGCATTCAAGAAAGTTTTGTTACGCAGGTATAGATAACACAGCAGATTGTTTTCTTCATCATACTTAGGAGCATCAAACTTCATAAATACTCTTTGTCTTTTGGTTTTCTCTCTCAAAAACTGAACAGCCTCTCCATTTTTTTCTGGTTTTTCTTTTATCCCCAACAACCTGATTTTTAAGCCATTGTTTAAAACCAACTTTTCAGGAGAGATTATTTCTTTAACTGTATAATATGTTTCTCTTTCGAAATGAGAACCATCTATTTTTGACCCGAATCTCAATTTCTTAGGATCAACTTTTTTATCAAATCTGATTGGGTCCTTAAAAACATAGGGTAATTTTTTAATCGCTTCTTTAAAGTTTAGTTTTGGCTCCTCTGGTTTAATTATCTGAAACTTTGTGTCTTGAAGAATAGTGCTTTGCTGTAATCCAAGTTTTTCATTTATGATTGGTAAGAATTTTTCATTTATCTCATAGCCGATAGAATTACGTTTTAGGCTTTTGGCTGCTAAAGAAGTTGTTCCGCTCCCCAAGAAGGGATCAAGAACAGAATCACCAACAAAACTAAACATTTTGATAAGCCGTCTGGGTAATTCTTCGGGGAACATTGCCAGATGTTTATCTTGTTTTTCCCCAGGAAAGTTCCAATGTCCAGTGAAGTATAGATTCCACTCCTTCTGCGTTAGTTTTGATTTTTCTTTAATCTCTTTGGAAGCTTTAGGCGGATTTCCATATTTTTTGAAAATTAAAATAAATTCATAATCGAGTTTAACAACTCCACTTCTGGGATAGGGGAAAGAGCCCATCACAGTTGCCCCACCGGTGGTGTGACAGGTTGTTACTTTCTGCCAAATGATAGCACCCATATAGTCAAAACCAGCACTTTCGCAGAACTTGATTATTTCGGTTCTTATGGGGATGACTTTATACCTTCCATAATAGACCGAACGGGCAAATTGATCTCCTATGTTAATGCACAGTCGGCAACCCTTATGCAAAATCCTGTGGCACTCATTCCAGACTAAATTAAGATTGTTGATATACTCCTCATAACTATCATTGAAGCCTATCTGCTTTCCATTTCCATAATCCTTCAATTGCCAATAGGGCGGAGAGGTAATGACAAGATGAACGGATTCGTCGGAAACTTCCCTCATACATCTTGAATCACCGATAATTATTTTGTGCCAGGTCTTCATAGAATCTCCATTGACCTGCTTAAAATACTCAAAATTCCCAATTTCAGCAAATAGTTTCGACAGTCCTTCTTCCCTAAAGTATTGCCTTTTTCAACCCTTTTTCATCCCTTTAAGTCGGTTCAAAGCCTCCCCGTATCCTTTGCATCCTTTTGACCACTGAACAAGTTTCTCGCAAGGAAATTCATTGCATTCATAGCAAAATTCCAACCCCTTCTCATCAACATAGCACTTAAGTATCCAGTCCTATGGATCCAGATTCGGACAATCCGGAGACCAGTGTTTTGTACGGTCTTCTTTGCAACCCAGGCAGCGGATATCTTCCGGCTTCACATCCTCGTTTCTCTCTTTTTTAAACCAATCTGCGATTTCCTGTGCTATTTGGGGATCATTTGTTGCCTCAAAGATATCACATTTATGACACTCCAGTCCGCAAACTGCAATCATCTGATTCTCTTTGTTCATGTTTATCTCCTACCGTTCTTTCCCACAAGGAAAAACCTTCGATTTTAATCTAATCTTATAAATCAACTCTGCAAGAGCTTTTTTTACCTCCCGCTTGTTTGAAATTCCGCATCCTGGCGTAGTGTGAACGATAGCGAGCATTTGGGCGGATGGAGTGAGCCGTAAAGAATCGAGTTAGGCGAGGTGGGGCGTGGAATTTTAGCTGCTTATCCGTCAGTCATGCGCGGTTTAGCAGGTTCTTTCGCGCTTACCTTCAATTATGGCACGCAAGAGTTTGTAGGTCAACCATCCCAAAGGGTTTATCCTGAGGGCGTAGCCCGAAGGGCTTGTCCTGCCTCGCACTGCCCAGACGGGCACCCGTATGGGTGAGTGCACTCGGCACGAAGTGAAGCCTTGCGCTGAAGGGTAGTTGACAACTTTTTTGTCAAGCAGTCCTTCGGATTCATCCTGAACAGATTGATCGTGAAGGGCATGCTTAACCTACAAAACTTCGAATCAGAAATATGCATATGCATCTTCGATTCGTATGAATGCATACGCAAATGTGTTTGTATTAGAAAGGCAAGATAAATATTTGACATATTTATGCTTTTACGTCCGAGACGAGCTCGGACGCTACATTCTCCAGCGGAGACGTTTGGGATTGTATCCCAACCCAAACCCGGAACCCTTGGCGTATATGAGTTTTTTCAAAAAGGTGGCCTGGCTATTTTAATTTTCTTGACTGAGAAAGCAAAACGCACTATAATACAAAAAGAGGTATAGCATGCGAAAGTAACCAATAGACGTTTGATTTTGCGAACTAAGTGAGTTTTTGTCTGTCTATTGGTGTATCCATTTTTTGAGCAAAAAGAATCTTTGGCCGAGGCGAGAACACTCACCTGGGCTTTTTGTTTTATAGGAGAAATCATGACTATCATCAGCTTGAAAGATATAGCCTACAATTACAGTTTCGGAGAGGCAAGTCTTTTTGAAAAAGTGAGCTTAGATGTCAACGTTGGTGACAAAATTGGGCTCATTGGTCCCAATGGCTCCGGTAAAACCACCCTTCTTAAAATAATCATCGGTGAACTAAGACCCGTCACCGGAACCATGGTCAAACCAAAAAGGAAAATACAATGGGGATATTTGAAACAGGAAACAAAAGAGGAGTTTGATGGATCACTTTCTGAATACGTCTTCTCAGCTTTTCCAGAGGCGTTTAAAGCCAAAAAGGAAAAGAATGATCTGGAGGGAAGACTCACCAAATTTAGTGACACATCACCAGAGGTAGGAGTAAGATACAGCCTGGCAGAGGAAAAATTCAATTCACTGGGTGGACCGGAGCTTTTGAGTGATATAAGAAAAACTCTGTTCGGGTTGGGATTCAAAGAAGATCAGTCTCATACACAATTTGATTCGTTGAGCGGGGGAGAGAAGACAAAAGCCTCTCTGGCAAAGCTGTTGTTAAAAAATTCGAAGTTTCTGATACTGGACGAGCCCACCAATCATCTGGATCCCCTGTCACTAAGGTGGTCGGAAGAGTATCTTCTGAATTTTAATGGCACCTATCTTCTGGTCTCGCACGACAGATTTTTCTTGGATAGGACGGTTGATCGAATTCTTGATCTGAGAAGGGGGGAACTGAAAGAATACAAAGGCAATTACAGCTACTATCGAAAGCAAAAAGACGAGGAGACAGAAAGGCAGTGGAAGTTCTTTGAGCAAAGACAGAAAAAGATAAGAAAACTGAAGCAGGAATCTGCCCGAAGAAAGGTTTGGTCAGCACGAAAGGAGAAAGAAAAAATCGGAGCAAAAAAAGAAAAAGGATATATAAGCCATAAGGCCGCAAAGCTGGCAAAAAGAGCCAAGGCGGTAGAGAAAAGAATCGATCATGTTGAAAAAGTGGAGAAACCTTTTGAAGAGAAAAGGATATCCTTACAGTTCCCAAAATTTAAAGAAAGCTCAAAGGTGGTCCTTTCCCTTGCCGATTTGGCAAAATCCTTCGGCA
>JAGMFA010000173.1 GCA_023127875.1 Candidatus Zixiibacteriota bacterium | reverse complement strand
TTAACGCAACACTATTGCCTTTATCCCCCTTTATAAAAGGGGAATTGAGGGGGATTGCAAAAGATTGTTTCTCCCAACATTGCCAAAAATTTGTCACGTTAAAAAGTTGATAACCATGAGGGCGCGGCTACCTCCATTGAACGGGGTATAATTTTATGGTGTGCTCAATCTATCGAATTCCTGTCCTGCCACGTAGATGATTTGATGATCTCTGATGAGCCAAGAAAAATCAGTTAACCCACAAGCAAACTAAGGGAGCTTTATGATTCTGCTTCTGATAATGGATGGATACGGTTTGAGCCCTCAAAAAGAGGGAAACGCTATAGCTTTAGCCTCCAAGCCCCACCTGGATAAGATTTTCGCAAAATACACTTATACCACTCTGGGTGCATCCGGCCTGGATGTGGGTCTGCCACAAGGACAGATGGGAAACAGCGAGGTGGGGCATCTCAATTTAGGGGCAGGTAGAGTGGTATATCAGGAGATTACCCGTATTGATAAGGCAATACAAGAAAAAACATTTTACGAAAACCCTGTCCTGGTGAAGGGGATGGAGACGGTGAAACAAAAAGACGCCAGTCTGCATCTTCTGGGTTTAGTCTCGGATGGATGCGTGCACAGCTCCCCCAATCATTTATATGCTTTGCTGAAGCTGGCTAAGGAGAAGAATGTGAAGAGAGTTTTTGTGCATGCATTTTTAGATGGGAGAGATACCTCTCCCACGGCGGGAGCAGGTTATGTTCAAGAACTTCTGCATAAATTCAAAGAGCTGGGTGTAGGAGACTTAGCTACCGTGGGGGGACGATATTATGCCATGGATAGAGACAAAAGATGGGAGAGGGTGGAAAAAGCCTATCGGGCCATAGCCTATGGTGAAGGCATTCAGACCAATGATGCCATTAGCGCCATAAAGAAGTCTTATACGGAAAATGTTACCGATGAATTCATGGTCCCCCTGGTGGTCAGAGGCGATGATAATCCAGAAGGCGGGAGGATTAAAAAAGGTGATGTGGGGATATTCTTCAATTTTCGGGCTGATCGTGCCCGTGAGCTTTCTTATGCTTTGACCGATCCGGATTTCGGTGAATTTGCCCGACCGGATAATCTGACCATCGATCTGATCAGCATGACTTTGCACGATGAAAAATTAAGATCTAAGGTTGCGTTTCCTCCAGTGAAACTTCGTAACATTCTGGGAGAGGTGTTAAGTCGAGAGGGAAAAGCTCAGCTTCGCATCGCCGAAACCGAAAAATATGCCCATGTGACTTTTTTCTTCAACGGAGGGGTGGAGAAACCATTCGAGGGGGAAGATCGGATTCTGGTTCATTCGCCAAAGGTCGCCACCTATGATTTAAAACCGGAGATGAGCGCCTTCGAGGTTACCGAAAAGGTGGTGAAAGAGATTAAATCCAACAAATACGATTTCATCCTGCTCAATTATGCCAACCCGGATATGGTGGGACATACCGGCGTCCTTTCAACCGCGATTAAAGCCATTGAGACTGTGGATGTGTGTGTGTGGGAGGTGATAGCCGCAGTCAGGGAGGTAGGTGGAATTGCGTTAGTCACTGCAGATCACGGTAATGCAGAAAAGATGATTGATCCGGAAAATGGTGAGGTCTTCACTGCCCATACCACCAATCGGGTGCCCTTCGCCCTGGTTATGGAAGATTTCAAGGGGGAATTAAGAGAAGGAGGAAAGCTTGCCGATATAGCCCCTACCATCCTTCATCTGTTGAACCTAAAAAAGCCTGAGGAGATGGTAGGAGAAAATCTGATAATCTGAGTGTCATCTCGATCCGATAATAATAGAGTTCGCGTAGGCAAGTTCGTAGGGCGGGCACCCTTGCCCGCCGAATCTATACGGGGCTGGAAGCCCCGTCTACGGGCTTTTGCAATAGATGTGTTATTTTCAAATAGAATTACCATAGCCGCGTAGGCAAACCTTTACGGCTTGCCAGCCAAGCCATGAAGGCTTGGCTACGCCTCAAAATCGCTTTCTGGAATCCGATGGTTTCAAGGTTCCCATATTTTTATTTATACTCGATAGAAGGAGTGAAAAAACCATGAAAGAAGAAATCAAGCATATCTTATGGGTAGATGACGAGATCGATCAGTTAAAATCGCACATAATATTTCTGGAGTCCAGGGGTTACAAAGTGACTGAAGCATCTAATGGAGACGATGCAGTGGCTTTGGTGGGGAGTAAATACTTCGATTTGGTCTTACTGGATGAGGTGATGCCGGGGAAAGATGGTCTGACCACCTTAGAGGAGATTAAGGAGAAGAGTCCGCATCTGCCGGTGATCATGGTGACCAAATCTGAAGAGGAGGACTTGATGGATCAAGCCATCGGGAAAAAGATCGATGATTATCTGACCAAGCCGGTCAATCCCAGCCAGATTCTCTCTGCCGCTAAGAAGATATTGGATGCAAGGAAGATCAGATCCCAGAGGCTGGCTCAGGATTATGCCCAAAGTTCTGCTAAAATCAGATCCTCTCTTTTTGGGGCACTGAACTGGCAGGATTGGATCGATATTCACCGGACACTTTGCGAATGGAATTTAGAGATTGATAATTTTGGGGATACAGATTTGAGGCAGACCCATCAGGGACAGAGAAGGGAGTGCAATATAGAGTTCGGCAAATATATCGAAAACTTCTATCTGAGATGGTTGGCCAAAGAAGATCCCCCTCCCCTTTCTATGGATGTGGCAAAGAGGTATCTTTCCCCACCTCTCTCTCAGAGAAAGAGGACCATCTTCGTAATATTAGACTGCATGCGGCTGGATCAATGGATGACCATTGAACCGGTATTGGATGACTATTTCCACATTAAGAGGGACTATTATTATTCCGTTTTGCCCACTGCCACCCCCTACTCACGCAATGCCATCTTTTCAGGTCTTTTTCCCTCTGAGCTTGCCCGCAAGTATCCTGAACTGTGGAAAGCCGGAGCCCGTGATGACTCCAGCCGAAACAGATATGAGCATCAGCTTTTGGACTATCAGCTCAAAAAACTGGGGGTGCGGCTCAAATCCGATACCAGATACGTGAAGATATTGGATGCAAAAGAGGGGGAATCTTTAGCTAAGAAGATCTCCTCATATAAAAATACCTCCCTACTTTCCATCGTGTTTAATTTCTTAGACATTTTAGCTCATGGGAGATCGCAATCGGAGATTTTGAAGGAGATGACACCGGACGAAGCCGCTTACCGCTCTTTGACCAGACCCTGGTTTTTACATTCCTCTCTGTTTAGAGTCCTGCAGTATCTCTCCACTCAGGACTGCACGGTGGTTTTGACCTCTGACCATGGAAGCGTTTGGGGCACGCGGGGGACCATCGCCCGAGGCAAAAAAGACACCTCCACCAATTTAAGGTATAAATATGGTGACAACCTCAATTGCAATCCTAAAGAGGCTCTTTTGATAAAGGACCCTCTGCAATATAGATTGCCAGGTTATAGCATAGCCACCACCTACATCATAGCCAAGGAGGATTATTACTTCGTATATCCCACAAAATACAGCGAGTATGAAAAAGAGTATAAAAACAGCTTCCAGCATGGTGGCATCTCCTTGGAGGAGATGGTCCTGCCGGTAATCACCATGACCCCCAAGAGGTAAAGTTCAGCATATCTTCGACCATTTTCAAACCTCACCCTGACCCTCTCCTTAAAAAGGAGAGGGAGAAGCAAAATCCCCTCCTTCTTAAGGAGGGGATTTAGGGGAGGTTCAATACAGGTTCCGACAATGACGGCTCTCTGGTCTTAATAAACTGGAAAGGAATAAGATCGTGACCTTCAGGCGAAGTGGAGTGAGAAAATCTGTTTGATTATTGGATGATTTATCTTATACTTTTTCCGGAAAGCTTATGATAGAAAAGAAAACCAACAGCCCTGAAGAGACCAAAGAATTTGGCAGAAGTCTAGCCAAACAGCTTAACCCTGGCTCGTTGGTGGCTTTGATAGGTCCCTTGGGCAGTGGAAAGACCGTTTTAATTCAGGGTATCTGCTCAGGATTAGGAGTGGAGAAAGTGGTTACCAGTCCCAGCTTTGTGATCATCAATGAATATCCGGGAAGATTGCACTCCTCCCCCATCTGGATTTATCATTTTGATTTATATCGCTTGGAAAATGTGGAGGAATTTATTAAATTAGGTTATGAGGAATATTTCTATGGCAGAGGGATAACCTTAATCGAATGGGCAGAGAAGGTGAAGCCTTTTTTGCCAAAAAAGAGGTGGGAGGTACACTTAAAGATTCTTTCTGAAAACGAAAGAGGAATTTGCGTGGAGGAGTTATGATCCATAGATTAAAATGTGGAGTAGATAAATTTATTAATAAAAGTTAATAAAGTAACATTTTAAGACCTCACCCCCCGTCCCCCTCTCCATAAAATGGAGAGGGGGAGATAGGGGGTAGTGTTGCGTTAATCGTAGCTGTATAGGTAAACATTCTGATAA
>JAGMFA010000172.1 GCA_023127875.1 Candidatus Zixiibacteriota bacterium | reverse complement strand
ATAAGAGGGCTACGGTTCCCACTAAGAGCACCACTAAGGTGGCATATCTAATATCATAATTTTTGATGTGTGACATCTCGTGACCGATCACTCCTTCCAGTTCCAAGCGATTCAACTTATCCAAAAGCCCAGTGGTGACTGCAATAGCCGAATTCTCAGGATTTCTTCCGGTGGCAAAGGCATTGGGGGCGGAATCTTCGATGATATAGGCTTTTGGCGTGGGAACACCGGCCGCAATAGCTAAACCTTCCACCACGTTGGCTAAATACGGATTTTCTTTGCGATCCACCGGCTTGGCCTGGCTTATGCCCAATACCATCTTATCACCCCCATAAAAGGTTATCAAGGAAATAAACAGAGCAACAAGCAAGGCAATTATCACTCCAGCGCCGCCTGATCCATATGCTTGTCCGAACACCCAGCCCAAAAATAAAAGAAAGACTACGAATAAAAAAAGTAAAAGAAAACTTTTCCTTTTGTTGGCAGCTATTTCCTCATACATTTTACTGCTCTTGATGTTCTGAAAAAAGCACAGGAGTTTTGTCTCTTTTGGGCTTGCCGACCCAAATATCCTTCATCTTATTATAATCCTTATCTCTTAGAGTTACTATCTGCCTCAAAAAGACGGAGACATACATGTCACCAATTTTTATGGGGGCAACCTTTTTTATTTTGGTTTTTGTTAATTCCACGTATTTTTCATCAATATCTATCCCTATGTAGTGTCTCCCCATCTTTTTTGCAGCGATCGCAGTTGTTCCTGTGCCAACAAATGGATCAAGTATAAAATCCTCCTCATCGCTTGACATTAGTATAATTCTTTCTAGAAGATGAACGGGAAGCTGGCATGGATGTTCGTCCCGCCTCTTATTATGTCTTATTCGATGAATATCAGTCCAGACATCTGAAGCTAAAGTTCCAAAGGGATGCATGAGATGTTTTTTGCCCCCGTAATCTTTGATAAAAGCATTGCAAACTCTACATCTTTCATGGGGCACTCTTATATCATAGAATCTAAACCCTTTTGGTCGCTTTGTGTAATAGAGGATACCATACTCAACAGGCAACAAAGTTTTTCCCAAAGGAGCACCCATTGCACTCCAACTAACCCAGTGGCGGAAATATGCGATTTCATTTAAGTAAGCAGCAAAATATGTTAGCCACTTGGGGATATTGTGGACAAAAATTGACCCGGTCGACTTAGTCACTCTAACCATTTCGTAAAGCCACCGCTTGCTCCATAAAACATATTCCTTGGCTTCTTGACGATCCTTGTAACTTTGGTATCTTTTGCCTAAATTAAAGGGAGGATCAGCAAAAGAGACGTCAACGCTCTCATCTGGAATTTGTTTTAATACTTCTACGCAATCTCCCAAGATAATCTGATTTTTTAGTTCCTGGATTGATCTCATTTTTGCCTGCCTAATACATCTTCGACAAACTTAATAAATCTGTAAATTTCTTCTTCTGTAAACGTAAAAACATTTTCAAAAGCAGATACGATCCTTTTTAGGTCACCTTGCCGAACATACCATCCGATACCATCTACAAAGCCCACAAACACCGTGTACGGATAAAATTTTTTAAGCTGGTTTGCCACCGCAATTTCAGTTTTCGCTTTGTCACCCATTCCACTTGAGGTGGTCACCACGTAAGAAGCTTCGGCAACAACTTTGGGTCTCTTTTTGTTGGGAATGATGAAATCCATGGTTCTGCTTATGTTGGGAAGTTCTCCCTGGTCAAATCCAATAGCGTTTTTTTCTAAAGCGCTTTCTATCAGGAATCCAGGATTTTGCTTTTTTCCAGCGGCATATCTCCCTTTTACATTCGACCTCACGATAGAATCAATTAGCGTTTCGATCCCAAAACTAAGCTTGTTTATGTCCAACTTTTTGAACTCGAACAATGGAAGAGATTTCATTATTAATGGATTGGTGGACCCTTCAAAGAGTAAATTCACTATTCCTTGCGCAAAATATGGGTTTTCTTTGATCATTTTGACTACTTTATTTAAAGACCATTCCGTCTTGAACTCCTCTTTTGCCCACTTATCCTTGTAGACTAAAAGGCTTAGTTCTCTGTCTTCCTTAACTCTTATAAACGTGATAAGTCTCAGAAGGCTTTCCTTAGATAATCCGAAAAGAGTAAGTAAAGCGATGAGCCCGTTCTCTTTTTCCTTTATGAAATCTATAATGACCCTTTTATCCAAACCTTGTACGGCAACTCTCTTCTTAAGAAGGAGAAGTAATTGAACAAGAGAAGTTATATATCCCTCGTAAGTCTCTTCATACTCGATATTATGAAAATAGAACGTATTTCTTCTTATTACTATATCGAATTTCTCACTATCCGTTGGCAACTTTTCCATCTCTGGTTTTCCTATTCTTGAATTGTTCTCGAAAACGCCGAAAGCCAATTGTTACTTAAAATCGACCTTGGGAGCTTCTCTTTTAGTTTCTTCGATCTCGAAATACTCTCTGGGTTTGAAGCTGAAGATATTGGCAATTATGTTCGAGGGGAAAACCTGTTGGGTGTTGTTAAAAGTCATCACGATGTCGTTATAAAATTGTCGGGCATAGGCGATCTTGCTCTCGATGCCGGAAAGCTCTTCCTGTAATAATAAGAAATTCTGATTGGCTTTGAGCTCGGGATAATTCTCCACTACCGCAAACAGAGTTTTCAACGCAGATGTGAGCATATTGGTGGCACCTGCCTTTTCCTTAACTGTTCCTGCTTGTGAATAGATGGATCTGGCTTTGGTCACCTCTTCAAAAACACTTTTTTCGTGAGCTGCATAACCTTTGACGGTCCCAACTAAATTTGGCACTAGATCTGCCCTCTTTTGTAGTTGTACATCGATTTGGTACCAAGCGTTGTCACTTCGATTTCTCAACGTGACTAAACGGTTATACATAAATATGGCGATCAGAATCGGCACACCTAATACGATCAAGATGAACAATAGGACTATAGAAATTGCACTCATCTTTCCTCCTTTGTAAATTCAGGGAATAGGAGCCGGAGTTTGTGGAGGTTTCCGTTCGGAGTCCCAAGCCCACGATTCCTATTTTTTAGCTAATTCTTCTTTGAACTTTTCCAGCCTCTTTTTCAGTTTCTCATCAGATAAGGCTAAAATTTGAATAGCCAAAATGGCGGCATTTTGTGCCCCAGCCTCACCAATGGACATGGTTGCCACCGGCACCCCAGAAGGCATCTGAACTATGGAAAAAAGGGAGTCTATGCCTGAAAGTGGAGATGCGGAAAGAGGCACCCCAATTACCGGCAAATTGGTATAGGAGGCGATCACCCCCGGTAGATGAGCCGCCATCCCCGCTCCAGCAATGATCACATCTATTCCCTTCTTTTCTGCCGATTTTGCCAAGCCTTTCGTCTTTTCAGGATTTCGATGAGCGGAACAAATCTCCACCTGATAAGGGATTTTGAATCTCTTCAAAATCTCAATACTCTTTAACATTGCATGTTGGTCTGATTTACTGCCCATTATAACCAATATTTTAGAATTTTGCATTATGTTTCCTTTTTCAAATTCAGATAGTAAGTGAGGGGTTTAAGGTGAAAGGTCTTCTCATGTCCCTTGGTCTCTTGACTCTTGACCCTATATTAAAAGTATTCTCTTCTTACCCGCCTCACACGATATCCAATATCTCTTCTGAATTGGACTCCATCAAATCTTATCTTATCCATGGTAGCATAAGCTTTGTGAATTGCCTTTTCTGCATTTTTGTCTACCGCGGTCACCCCTAATACTCTCCCACCGTTGGTGATCAATCTTCCTCCCTCTTGTTTGGTTCCGGCATGAAAGATGAAGACATCTTCAGCATCTTCTACTTTGTCTAAACCGAATATCTGCTTTCCCTTTTCATATTTACCAGGGTAACCAGCTGAGGCTAAAATCACACATACTGCAAAATCATCCCTCCATTCCACTTCTTCGAAAGACAGATCTCCTTCCACGATTGACATAAGAATCTCAACCAGATCACTTCTGAGAAGAGGAAGGATCACTTGGGTTTCAGGGTCACCGAATCGGCAGTTAAATTCCATAACTTTAGGACCTCGATCTGTGAGCATTAAACCAGCATAGAGGATGCCTTTGAAAATCCTTCCCTCTTGCTCCAATCCAACAATGGTTGGCTCAAGAATCTCATCATAGATACGTTTCATCATCCTGTCATCGACGATGGTGGTGGGGGCATAGGCTCCCATCCCGCCGGTATTGGGACCTCTATCTCCGTCATAGATTTTCTTATGATCCTGAGAGGAGGGCATGGGAAAGATGGTTTTGCCATCGGTGAAGGCTAAGATGGTCGCTTCTTCTCCTTCCAGAAAATCCTCAATCACAATCCTGTTACCTGCATCCTTGAATATTTTTTCCACCATGATCTTTTGGACAGCGGAAATCCCGGATTTGATGTCCTCTATGATAAGTACTCCTTTGCCTGCGGCCA
>JAGMFA010000171.1 GCA_023127875.1 Candidatus Zixiibacteriota bacterium | reverse complement strand
GGGCGAAACGGTCAAACGAGGCTCTCTCTGCGGACTGGGACAGACGGCTCCCAATCCGGTTTTGACCACACTCCGCTACTTCCGACCGGAGTATCTGTTGCACGTGACAGAGAAACACTGTCCAGCTTCAGTCTGCAGGGAGCTAATCGAATACCGGGTAATTCCCGAGAAATGCACTGGATGTCAGCGCTGCGTCAGCGTGTGTCCCACAGGTGCCATCACCGGGCCCAGAGCAGAACCACACAACCTGGATCCGTCCAAATGCATAAAGTGCAGAGCCTGCTATGAGATATGCCGTTTCGACGCCATAGCCGGTGATGCCATCATCATCAGGTCCAAGCGGAGAGCCTCTGATGAGCAAACAAAGTAAAAAAGTAACCATAAATATAGATAACCAGGTCCTTGAAGTGGAAAGGGGGCTGACCATCCTTCAAGCGGCGGAGCAAAACAACATCTACATCCCCACCCTCTGTGCGCATAAGGATTTGACTCCTTTTGGAGGATGTCGCATGTGCATAGTGGAGGTGGAGGGGATGCGCGGCCTCCCCACAGCCTGCACTACTCCGGTGGTGGAGGGAATGGTAATAAGAACGCATACCGCTCAGGTTCAGGCGGAAAGGAAGGAGATTTTACAGTTGATCTTAAGCGAGCACACTTCCAGTTGTTTGATCTGTGAGGAAAAGGATGAATGCAAAGACTACATGGGCACCATCCGCAAGGCTGGCGTGATCACTGGCTGCCGCTTTTGTCCTAATGATGGGCAATGCGAACTGCAGGAGGTGGTGGAGAAGTTGGGGATAAAGGAGATTTCCTATCCCATCTATTATCGCCATCTCCCGGTGGAAAAAGATGATCCCTTCTACGACCGGGATTATAACCTTTGTATCCTTTGTGGAAGATGCATCCGGATGTGCCAGGAGATTCGCGCCGCCAATACCCTGGCTTTTAAACAGAGGGGACGTTACACCGTAATCGGTCCAGCTTACAGCCGTACTCACTTCGAAGCCGGCTGCGAATTCTGTGGAGCATGTGTCTCGGTTTGTCCAACTGGGGCTCTCTCGGAAAAGGTTCGCAAATGGGAAGGTAAAGCGGAGCGAGAGGAGATCACCACCTGCCCCTTGTGTGGAGTAGGGTGCCAGATGCGCCTGCAGGTAAAGGGGGGCAGAATAATTGGCAGTCTCCCTGCGGAAGACCCGTTAGTGAATAATGGACAGCTTTGCGTAAAGGGAAGGTTCTGTGTAACCGAACTGGTGGGCAATTACCAGCGACTGAGGAGACCTTATAAGACTCAGAACGACACTAAGGTAGCGATCTCCTGGGACGAAGCTATTCAGTTAGCCGCAGAAAAACTTTCGACCTGCTCAGGCGAAGACTTTGGCATGCTTATCTCACCCAACTGTTGTAATGAGGATTTATACCTGGCCCAAAAATTTGCCCGAATCGCAGTAGGCTCGCATAATATTGATACCACTGCAAGACCGTTCTACGGATCAGGTTTCAACGCTTATTTAGATCTTATGAGAATGTGTGTTCCTCTTTCGGAACTCCGAGATGCCTCAGTCATCCTTTGTGTTGGGTTAGATGCAAGGTTCGGAAGATCAGTGGTAGGTGTAGAGTTACGAAAAGCGATTTCAAGAGGAGCAAAAATTATCAGCATCAATCCGCGGCATCACAGCCTCTCCGTAATCGCCGACAAATGGATTCAACCAGTCCCTGGCACGGAAGTTAGCCTTTTCCGTTCCCTTGTCAAGTTAACCGAAAAAAAGAAAACCGGGACTACACCCCCAAAGTCAAAAGGGAAGAGCGGAAGTCTGGGTGACGAACTTGCCACAGTTGCCAAAATGCTAAAAGGAGCTTCCGCTCCTATGATCCTGGTAGGTTCAGAATTCCTGCAATATGACCAAAGCCCGCAAATTCTTGAGGCTATCGAGAAATTAGCCCGAAATGTGGGTGCCGGGATTCTCCCCTTACCCGCCTACAACAATCTGTTCGGTTCCATTCTCATGGGGGCCTATCCTGAACTTCTGCCAGGAGGATTTTCATCCGCTAATAAAAAGAGGATAGATGATCTAAGAAAAAAATGGAATGCAGACGTTCCCCACCTCCCTTCTCGATTGAACAGAAAGATCCTTTCATCGGGCAGGAAGTTAAAGGTGCTTTACCTAATAGGAAAGGTTCCCCCAAATTTAAGACCTCCTTGTGATTTCTTGATTTCTCAGAACATCTATCCTCCGGACCCCTGGCATGAGGCTGATCTGGTCCTCCCTGCGGCGGCTTTTACCGAGGTGGACGGAACATTCATTAACGGTGAGGGACGAATTCAGAGGGTGAGAAAAGCTGTGAATCCACCAGGTGAAGCCTTACCCGATTGGGAGATACTCTGCCAGATCGCTCAAAAGATGGAAAAGAAGGGTTTTAATTTCTCCAATGTCCGCGAGATTCATGAAGATATCTCGTCATTGGTAAAAGGATTTGGAGACTTTGATGGCACCAAACGCAAAGCAGGTCCCCTGATATGTGAGGGGAGGCTGACTATTCCTCAAACCAAATCAAAAGGGACAAAGAAGGCAGACAAAAGGTTTCCCCTTTTACTTAATACTTCGGTTGTTGAGCATACTTATCGGGGTTTTCCTCTCACCACCTGGGTGGAGGGGGCAAGAAAGTTGTTTGCCGAGGGTATAGTAGACATAAACTCAGAAGATGCCAGAAAAGCTAAGATATCCGAAGGTGATGAGGTGGTGGTGACCTCAGCCCATTTCGAAAAAATCTGGCCTGCAAGAATCTCAAGCGAGCAGTCGCAAGGAACGCTGCACATCACGCTACGCCAGGGCGAATCCGTTGGACCCAACCCACATCCAGTCAGAATAAGGAAAAAAGATGTTTAAGTTGATAGAAAGCCAGATGATCGTGCCGAACATTCATCTGTTGACGCTGGAGGCACCGGATGTTGCGCGCCAGATGAAGCCGGGCCAGTTCGTTATCGTGCGAGCCGAGGACGGAGGCGAAAGAGTGCCACTCTCCATCTCTGACTGGGATGCAGAAGCCGGGACGGTGACTGTTATTCTGAAGAACGTGGGCAGCACCACAAATAGACTGGCATCACTTGAAGCCAAAGTGAGCATTCCCACCGTGGTGGGACCACTGGGCAATCCCACGGAGATCGATGAATTTGGCACGGTCCTGTGTTTGGGTGGATGCTACGGTATCGGAAGCATTTTTCCCATTGCCCGAGCACTGAAGGAAAAGAAAAACAAGGTTATAACAGTCATCGAAGCCAGAAGCTCATATCTTTTTTTCTGGGAGGAGAAACTAAAGGAAGTTTCCGATGAACTTATCTGTATTACCCGGGATGGAACCAAGGGCCACAAAGGACACGTGGGAAGACTCACCGAGATCATAAAATCATCAGAGCCGGTGAACCGGATCATCATTAATGGCTGCACCTTCCTTATGAAAAGAGGATCGGACGTAAGCCGACCTTTAGGCATAAAAACCGTGGTCAGCTTGAATCCAATAATGATCGACGGCACGGGAATGTGCGGCGTGTGTCGTGTCACCGTCGGATCAACGACGAAATTCGCATGCGTGCATGGCCCGGATTTCGATGGACACCAGGTCGATTGGGCTGAACTCTTACAGCGCAGAAAAACGTACGTCTCTGAAGAGGTTATCCCGCTTAGAACCAGCAGGTGTGAAGATCACGCCATGAAATCTTAAACAGATGCAGGTTTCAAAAATGAGATACATTTCCCCTCCTTACCAAGGAGGGGACTAAGGGGAGGTTAACCCCTCCTTAATCCTCCCCTTAGTAAGGGGAGGAAAGAGAAGGGGTCACTAAAGAAAAGGAACATGACCAAAATATACAATAAAACATCCGAAAAGGAAAATAAAGTGCCCGTAAGGTCCCTGACTTGGCGGGTCTGGGGACCCGACAGGCACGAAAGGTTAACCCTTCCTTAATCCTCCCCTTAGTAAGAGGAGGAAAGAGGAGGGGTCACTAAAGAAAAGGAACATGACCCAAATATACAATAAAGCATCCGAAAAGGAAAAACGCCGACTTCTTCGCAAGAACATGCCCAAGGCGGAAGTAATCATGTGGTCAAAACTCAAACAGAAACAACTATTGGGATACAGATTCCGAAGACAGTATAGTGTTGGTTCTTACGTGATCGATTTTTTTTGCCCCGAGTTGAAATTAGCCGTTGAAGTCGATGGAACTAGTCATTTCAAGGACGGAGCCGAATATTACGATAGAAATAGACAAGAGTCTATAGAACAACTTGGGATCAAATTTTTAAGATTTAATAATGCGCAGGTTTACAAGAATCTCAATGGAGTTTTGGAGGTAATTGTAGATAATGTTCAGAAAATCAGGAGCTTTCCTTTAAATCCCCTCCTTACCAAGGAGGGGAGTAAGGGGAGGTTAATACCTCCTTAATCCTCCCCCAAGTAATGGGAGGTTGAATTCCTGAGAATGTG
>JAGMFA010000170.1 GCA_023127875.1 Candidatus Zixiibacteriota bacterium | reverse complement strand
GTTTCGGCAATCTCTAAAGCCTGCTCTCCGGTGTCCGGTTGTGAGACCAAAAGCTCATCAATGTCCACTCCCAGATTCTTAGCGTAGAGGGCGTCAAAGGCATGCTCGGCATCGATGAAGGCGGCAATACCTCCTTTTTTCTGCGCCTCTGCCATGATGTGCAAAGCTAAGGTGGTTTTTCCCGAGGCTTCCGGTCCAAATATCTCCACCATCCTTCCTCTGGGCACGCCTCCCACACCCAGAGCCGCATCCAAGCCCAGTGAGCCTGTGGATATCACTGGAATGCTTTCGCCCAGCGAATCGGTCCCCAGCTTCATGATGGACCCCTTGCCAAACTGCCGTTCTATCTGTGTTACCGCTTGCTGCAAAGCTCTTTCTTTTTCTTCTCTTACATCTGCCATTCTTCTCACCTCACTTTCTTATTCTAACAAAACTTCGCAATCTTTTATAAATCGCGTAGCAGAGCCTTTACGGCTCTGTGGAGGGATAAACCCTCCACTACGCGTAGGACGCTTCTATAATTTGCTTCTTGTAAGCAATTTAAAATCATATCCACTTATTTTACGAGTTGCTTGAACGAACCAACTCCATGCTTTATTGGGATCACTCTCTTTAAAAACATCCAACTGGCTACGGAGACCCGGATCTATGACGATGGGGTTTTCTACATAGAGATGCACATCCTTTAGACGAAATACCCACGGATATCGCTCAGGATGACGGACTCGAGGATGCTTTTTGTTTTCTGGTTTAGACGTAACCTGGGCGTGAGCAACCACACCTTTTCCTGCAGAATAAAAGCAAATGAAATCGCCAGGCTTTATATGCCGCCTACCCGGAGTTCGTTCTCCAAAGGCGTAGATTTTTTCTTCTCCGACGAGGCGTTCAATGCATTCATCCGCAGTCTGTTCTTCATCGCTTTTCACAGGAGTAAGCCAGTACTGTTTTTCTCCTTCTTCTGTGATTTCTGCTCTTGGAGCAACTTTTTCCTTAGTTTCTTCTTGGACCTGACGCTGCGCTACAAGACGTGCCATCATATCTATGATGGGATCAACCGATGTTCCAGAAGGTCTCAGCACCCCAAGAATATCCGTATGGCTGACATCATATTCATTGAACAACTCCGCAAGTGAGAGTAAAGACTCGACGGAGATGATGCGGAGTTGATGGGTTCTCTTTTCAGCGACAATGGCATTTTCTAACTGATGGAGTTCTGGGTCAGGGCGTCCTATGACATAAAGTCCTAAAACTTGGCTCCAATCAGGAATTTTCTTTTCTGATATTAAACTATCCACGTAACCGATGAGAGTCGCAGTCTTGGTGGCATATATTTCTGTAGTTTTGACTTCGATAACGATGTAGAATGGTGTGGGAGATTTCCAAAGTCCGTCGTACCCAATTTGACCTTGAACACCATGATACCGTCCAAAGATGACCTCAAACTCCAAGAAATGACCAAGGTAATTGACCAAATCTTGTAGCGCGCGACTATATTGATCTCCTGAATTCCTCAGGCATTCTTCGATATAATCTCGAACCTGACCTACTTCCTTCACGTTTTCCTTTAGGAACTTGCGAAAACGTTCTCTTGGAGTCTCATCTCCCGGGGTATCATCTAGTTTACCAACCAGCCCCAAAATCTGTACTAAGCTAATGCTCATTTTGTTACCTCACTGTCAATCTACAATTTCGTTATCTCTTCTAAAAAACGATGTCCCTCTTAAACCGTCTGTAATGGTATCTTCTTAAGCGGCGTATAAATCGCTCCAGCAGGATGAAGCTGACTCTTCATCACCACCACCTCATTCACCTCAATATCTTCAGTCTGAAAATCTGTTGATTCTACAAGTTCCATAAGCTTTTCGATGTTTCTCGGAGACTTCACCCTTCCCACAGTAAAATGAGCAGAGAACTTCCTTTTCTCTTTGGGAAAACCGACCCTTTCCATCTCCTCTTCGATTCTCTTTGCCATGATGGAAAGTTCCTCTTCACCGGATCCAGTTCCTATCCATATCACCCATGGCCTTCTTAAATTCGGAAAAACACCTGTCCCCTTCAAGCTCATGGTAAACTTCCTTGTTCCTTCTAAAGCCTTCTGGGTGGCAGAGAAGACTTCATTTATTTTGTCCTCTGGAACCTCTCCTAAAAACTTTAAGGTGATGTGAATGTTTCCCGGCTTAACCCAGGAGACGAAAGTATCGGTTCTCTTAAGTGGAGCCTGCAATTGCTCGATTTGTTTCTTTATCTCTTCTGGCAATTCAATAGCAATAAAAGTTCGCATGATACTCCTGTTTAAAGATCTTGCAGATTTTAAATTAGTTTTTTATTTTTTTCATACACATCTTATTCACGATGACCTGACACATTATACATCGGTCTTTGAAAATCTCACTTAGGCGTAGCCAAGCCTTTACGGCTTGGCATGCAAGCCCTGAAGGCTTGCCTACGCGTAACGTCATCCATCTTATCATCCGTTCAATCCGTTGACCAATCCGCTTAATCCGTTGACCTATTTTATCAAAAACAACCTCACCAGATTTAAAGCCGCTTGGGCAGCTCTTTCCCGGTTGCTGTTTCTATCCTCTCCAAACAAAAACTTTTGGGCGAAGGAATCATTCTCATGAGCAAAACCTATAAACACCAGTCCTACAGGCTTCTGTGGCGTTCCGCCGGTGGGACCTGCAATTCCGGTAATAGATAAGCCGTAGTCTGTCTTACCCAGCTTTCTCACTCCCTCCGCCATCAGGATAGCCACTTCTTCTGAAACCGCACCATATTTTTCAATAATCTCTTTGGGGACATTCAGGAGTTCGGTTTTAGCTTCATTGCTATAGGTGATCACTCCCCTTTCGAAATATTTGGAGCTTCCTGATACATTGGTGAATCTTGCTCCGATCAAACCGCCGGTGCAGGATTCCGCCACTGCTATGGTCCTTTTCCTTTCCAAAAGAAGCTTTCCCACCACCCCCTCCAGAGTCTGGTCATCTGTTCCGTAGATATAGGTCCCCAGAACCCCTCGAATCTTCTGCTCAAGCTCATCTATTTTTACCTGCGCTTGGTCTCTATCCCGCGATTCCATAGTCAATCTGACGTCTACGCCCAGGTAACCGGGCAGAAATGCAACTTTGATCTCCCCATTAGGATCTATTAACTTTTCTATCTTTTCATACAGGGCGGATTCTGAGATTCCGGTGGTCTTTAGTTTTCTGTGAAGGATAAAACGTTCGGGTTTCTTTGCTCTCAAAATCGGCAGGACTTCATTTTCCATCATCCACTTCATCTCCACTGACACGCCTGGCAGAGCAAAAAAGAGGAATTCTTTATCTTCGAGAAATATTCCTGGCGCCACTCCCCAGAGATTGGATAAAGCTTTAGAACCCTGTGGAATCAAAGCCTGATTTTGATTTATTTTGGGCATGGGGCTTCCCCGCTTATGGAATGAATCCTCAATCTGTTTTAAAATCTCCTGGTGAAATATCAAGTTTCTTTTGAAAGCCTTTACCACAGCTTTCTTGGTTAAATCGTCTGAGGTTGGACCCAGTCCACCTGAGGCGATAATCACATCCGCCCTTGATCGGGCAATGTTAAATGCTTCTGCCATCCTGTTTATATCATCCCCCACGCTGGTTTTAAAAACCACATCGATTCCCTCAGCGGTTAACCTTTCACTTATGAAGCTGGAGTTGGAGTCCTGTATCTGTCCATAAAGTAGCTCATCCCCGATGGTGATGATTTCTGCTCTCATATCTTTTTCTCCGTCTGGAAAATCGAAATCTAACTCATCTCCAATTTATAAAATATAAGATCAGTTGCAAACTTAAGTTAGCATAGATGCCAGCCACCACATCGTCTAAGGTTACTCCCCACCCTCCTTTCAAGTTTTCCATGCTCCGTGCGGGTGGGGGCTTGACTATGTCAAACAATCTGAACAGAAGAAATGCTCCCACAAAACATTTGATGTCCTTAGGTACAAATACTAAGGATATCACCATACCGGTGACCTCATCTATCACAATAGGACTTCCATCCTTGCCAAAGGTCTCCTCTGCCCGGGTGGCTGACCATACGCTTAGGAGAAATAAACCCAAACTGATCGGAAGTAATATATAAAAAAAAGACGGAATAAGAAACCAAATTATTACCAGGGTGATTAAACTACCAAACGTCCCCGGAGCAAAAGGAAAATATCCGGCGTAGAAAAAAGTGGAGATTAGCTTGGCTAATTGGTTCTTTTTCAATTTGAACACCTATAGTTAAAAGTTATTTTAGCACCCCTTTGAGTAAAAAGGCGTTCTTGACCAGATAATCAATTCCCGTGCCCACGGTCAAAAGCATGGTGATAAAGATCATAACGTCGAAGATCCTGAAGATGGAGTCGGTAGTAAAGACGCTCCAGTCGTTACCCAAGGAAATCAGAGTTGATTTTAGATTGATATAAACAAGTATGATTATGATCACCATCATCTGGCAGCCGGTTTTCCATTTAGCCCAATAGGAGGG
>JAGMFA010000017.1 GCA_023127875.1 Candidatus Zixiibacteriota bacterium | reverse complement strand
CCAATAGGGTTTTTCAACAGCTCCTAAAGCCTGCGGCTACAAACCCTTCTCTATATTTGCTCGATTCACCCAGACTGCGAAAAGCCAAACTTCTGCTCCAGACAGATCTCCTTCCGCCCGCCGTTTGTTTCCTTGTCGAAGCCTGCCAGCCATGCACGGACGTGCCCGTTTGGGGAACATCCCCAGAAAGCAAAAAAATTTTCATCTTCTTCTCTTTTCCGGCTTACTACCCTTTGCCTCCTTGACATGAGCTTTTCCGGAGGATCCTGTGGACCTGATACTGGTCGATTTTGGCACACTTTTTTCTCTTGTGTTTATTTTTGCCTTACTGCTCTTTAGCTTAGAGCTTTCACCTTTGTGAATTTTCTGTGGGGCTTTTGATGGCTGTTTTGGTCGGGTAAATTTTTGATCCTTTTTTATCTTTTTCGACGTTTTACGTTCTGGTCTAATTTTCTTTACTTGTGCTTTTCTTTTATCACCCTTATCTAGGGATTTGACTTTTTCGGAAGACAAAGACCTCCGGATACTTTTAGCCTTGGCAGTCTTTTCCATTTTGCTCGGCTTTGGTTTTGTGGTGAGGCGTGAAGGAGTGTGACGATCCTTAAATCCCCTTCGTTTTGTTGATACCTCCCTTCTGAATTCTTTATCTTTTTTGATGCGTGAGACCTCAACCTTAGCCAATCTTCTCTTCTCCACGAGTTTGACCGGCTTCACCAATCCACCCGTTTTTCCAATTCCCCTCCTTCTTTTGGCTTTTTCCGCCCGGTAGCTTTTCTCCACAAATCTCTCGTGCACGTACCAGTATCTATCATAACAATCGGCCCATACTGTTATGGTGCAGTGCCTTCTCACACGAAACCAGTCTCTCCATATCCAGCATCCATGATACCAGAAGCTTACGTAATGTCTTCCCACCACCAGTGCGGGAATGGTTATGGGCGTGATCCCGTAGAACACCCCGTCAATCCATATCTCCACCCCCCAGGGATAACCGAAATAAACGCCTCCCCAATATATGTCGACCGGACGGTCCACATATACCTCCCGGGGCCAGTAATACCACTTGGGGTGTCTGTATTCTACACTGAATATGCATACATCCGAGGCATAATCGAACTGGGCAATCTCAGCATTCACCTCCGCCATGAATTCAAATGGGTCTTCTCCATCCAGGTGATATGCATATACTTCACCTTCATATATATATTCACCTGGAAAATTAGGAAGATCTAAAGGCCTAAGACTTGCCACTGCCTGGATGTACTCCACTCCCTCCGGTCCATTTACGGTCAGATCGTAATCATCGAATCTATCCGGAATTCTGTAAACCCTTCCACCCTCTACGTAAAAATCAGCTCCTTCATCTAAAGGATAGAGCAGATGGACATATCCTCTGGAATCTATGTTGTAGAGCACCACGTAGCAGTCACGAGAAGTCTGGAAATAGACCTTTATGTCCTCACCCGGATAGTAAGTGGCTCCCTCTCCCTTATCCACCCACACTTCAATGTCTAAGTAGGGATCGGAAATTACCCTATGTTTCACTCCATGGGAATCATCATAATCCTTGACAATGCCTCCGCTTGCTTGGGCAAAGCTTCTTATCCCCCAAAACAAGCTTGCAGAAAAGCATAAGCTAAAGATTAAAATGATCGTTCTTAATCTGTTTATTTTCAACATCTTACTCACTCCTTTTTCTTGGCACCCAAATAGGCGGTACCTTTTTGATCAAAATCCTCATCCAACACTATTATCTCTTTATTCTTGACCCTTGACCCTATTTTTTCACAGCCACCCTCAAATAATTCTCTCCATGAGGTGGCCGGGGAGCAAGCTCTTGATTTCCACCATCGACCTGATATGCCCAGTCAAAATATATCTTGATGTCGTCTACAATTTCATTTACTCTGAGCTTGGCATAATGATCGTTCGCGGTCCAAATTATGTAGGAATGCCCCTCTATCACCTCCACCCAGCCAACATTGGACCAGCCTTTCAAAGGTGACCAGTCCACATCATCTAAGTCATCCGTGTAGCCAAAATCCTGAATATCCGTTTGGTTGTTCGCCACCCATAAAAAGAAGGTTTCCAGATCATCATCATATTCCAGATAAATATCTGCGGAATCATCCTGCCAGTGCAGAACCTCTGGCTTGGAGAAATCAAAGCCTGAAAGGGACGGCTTGTGAAAATAATCATACATCCGCCAATCGAATCCCTCTGGTCGGGGAGTATCAAAGGCTATATCCGAAAAATCGCTCTCATTTCCGTGTTTATCCCTGGCCGTCACAGCATAGAAATAGGTGTTTCCGTTTTCCACATCCCAGTCTACATATTCGGCTATCCTAGTTATAGCGATCCTATAGTAATAGTCGTCTCCCTCCACCCTTCTATATATACGATATTCTTTGAAATCCTTCTCATCGTTTTCCTCCCAGAACAAATATACTGCCTCATCTGCCGTAATGCTATAAATTCCCTTGGGCACTGAGGGAGGGGTATAATCCGGTCGAACTATGTAGACATCATCATCACAACCGCTGAAAATGAAAGCTGACCCAAGTATAGGGAGCAACATTAGGAAAATCTTTTTCATTTTCACACCTCCACATCTATAAACAACTTCTATCACAGTCCTCGCCTAATTACTATAGCAAGCCCTGTGCCAAACTTATCCGATTAAAGAATAACTTTAGACGGACACCCTAACCAATGTATACTCAAACAGTTAACACTCTTGGTTTTATCGCCCAATTTTTTCCTTAATCTTCGCTTCGCACAAAATTTGTTCGGATAGAAAAGAAAATTGTGCAAAGGGTGCTGGGAGTAAAATACTTTTGGAGTCTTGGAGAATTTAGGTTTGCTTGCCCCTCTTTCATTTGAATGGAAAAACTGAACAGAGAACAAGAGGATGAAAGCAGGTTTTAAAGACAGGATCAACGAGCAGGAGAAAATTCTCAATGATTTAAAGTTCTGACTTCTTGTAGATTTAATTGAGAGAAAGCAGAAATATACCGGCGAGGATCAAAAGGGAAGCAAAAAATCTTATCTTTCCGTAGCCCTCTTGGAGAAACAAGCTTCCCAAAATCACGCCAAAAACGATGC
Organism: Candidatus Zixiibacteriota bacterium; assembly: GCA_023127875.1. Next base: position 17,611 of record JAGMFA010000017.1, on the reverse strand, counting down.
TTATGTTTCTTGCCGACCCCAGATAACTGACCTTTCCCATCTGCAAAGCATAGAGAAACAGAGCGGCGCTGATAAAGCCAAAGAATCCCATCAGGAAAAGATTTTTCAGGTTGTGTTTGATTTCATCTTTGATTTGGTTCGTTTTCTTCCTTATCAGAAGAGACATCACCAAAAACAAAGTTATGCAGCCAATTATCAGATAATACAAAGTGAACGGTTCCACCGCCTCTAAGTTCTTTTTGTTTATCAGCGAATAGGTGGCCGTGCACGCCCCTGCGCACATGGAGAAAAGAAAGGCTTTACTTTTGAAAGCTTTGAAAGGTAAGGAGAGATGAGACAGCCTGAAAGATGGGAGATGTATCACATAAGAGCCGAATATGGTAATCAGGATGCCTAAAAGCCCCAAATAGGAGACTTTTTCATTCAACAGGATCAGAGCGAAAATTAATATGAATATAGGTCCAAAGCTACGAGTTACTGGAAAGACCAAGGAGAGGTCTCCTCTATCATAGGCGTTTCCTATGAACAAATAGTAGGCCATACCCGTCCCCCCGCAGGTTAAAATCCCCAACCACAACCACAAACTGTTGGGGAAACCTTGTTCTCCTAACAGATTCCGTCCCCAGATGAAGAGGGGCAAATAGAGTATGAGGCTGATCAAAGAGGCGCCGGCAACGAAGGCAACTTTTCTCTCGCTTCCCTTTATCAAAAGATTTAAAGCGGCTTGAAGAAAAGCTGAGACTAAAATAAGCAGAAGTGCTTCAAGGGGCATATGAGGTATCCTCAAGTTGGGGCGGGGGTTGACCCCTGCCCTAACTCTATGAGATAAGATACAATTTAAGAATCTTTTGGCAAATATTTTTTGAGCTAAAAAATCAATCACCCAACAGATTAAACAGATGTAAAGAATGAAAATCCGTTTCATCCGTTGACCAAACTTCTTTTGAATTTTTTTTAAAAAATTTCTTTACAATTTAAATTTTAAACTATATAATATGTCAAATTTTTGATGAAGAGAGGAGATTGACCGAACTCAAATTTCCAATGGATTGAAAACCGTATTCGAACTCTTCGGAAAAAATGAAAAGGAATCTGTTTTTAGGTATTGACATAGGATCGGTCAGCGTGAAGGTGGTGCTTCTCTCGCCTGAGGGGGAGATACTTCGATCTTATTACAAAAGATCTAATGGGCAACCGCTTCCTACTCTAAAGGGCCTCTTAGAAAATCTTTTTGAGCAGTTCGATCCTGATGACATAAAATCTTTAGGCACGACCGGCACTGGCGGAAAGCTGATAAATTCCATCTTGGGGGGAAGCTTCGTAAATGAGGTAATCGCCCAGGCAAAAGCCACCGGCTTTTTATGTCCGGAGGTGCGAACCGTAATCGAGATGGGAGGAGAGGATTCCAAGCTGATTCTTTTGCGTTGGGATGAAAACTCCAAAGTCCCGGTGCTGGAGGATTTCTCCATGAACACGCTCTGTGCAGCTGGCACCGGATCATTTTTGGATCAGCAAGCCAACCGGCTGAAGATCTCCATCGAGGAAGAATTTGGACAACTGGCACTGAAATCAAAAAATCCCCCTCGAATTGCTGGACGATGCAGCGTCTTCGCCAAATCGGATATGATTCACCTTCAACAGATCGCCACCCCGGACTATGATATCGTTGCCGGATTGTGCTTTGCCATGGCCAGAAATTTCAAAGGCTCCATTGCCAAGGGGAAAAAGATCGAAAAACCCGTCTCCTTCCAGGGCGGCGTTGCTGCCAATCCAGGGATGAGAAGGGCTTTTGAGAGCGTGTTCGAGCTTTCACCTGGTGAATTGGTGATTCCTCAACTGCATAAGGAGATGGGAGCCATTGGAGCAGGCTTGTCCATCATGGGAACAGATAAAGAAAGAATTCCATTTTTGGGCTTAGACAGACTCCATGAATATCTAAGTTCTCGCAAAAGAGAACATAAAGGAAAAGAACCTTTGGTTTTTGCCTTTCCGGAGAACAAGTATTTTGAGATCACCCAAAATCACCGCATACCGCAAGAGGAAAAAATCGATGCTTTCCTGGGAATCGACGTGGGTTCCCTATCCACCAATGTGGTGGCGATCAATAAAGAGAAAAACGTGATCGCCCGCATCTATCTTATGACCGAAGGACGACCCATCGAGGCGGTGAAACGAGGTTTGAAGATAGTGGGGGACCAAGTTAAGCATAAGATAAATATCCTGGGTGTGGGAACCACCGGATCGGGAAGATACCTAACCGGCGATTTTGTCGGCGCAGACGTGGTGCATAACGAAATCACCGCGCAGGCGGTTGCTGCGGTCAGCATCGATCCAAAGGTGGACACCATATTTGAGATCGGAGGACAGGACTCAAAATATGTCAGCCTGCAGGACGGAGCGGTAGTCGACTTTGAGATGAACAAGGTGTGTGCAGCCGGGACCGGGTCTTTCCTGCAGGAGCAGGCGGAAAAGCTCTCCATAAATATCGAGGAGGAATTCGGAGATTTAGCCCTTAAGTCCAAGTGCCCGGTCAACTGCGGAGAGCGCTGCACCGTCTTCATGGAATCGGATCTGGTGGCACATCAGCAAGCCGGGGTGCCCAAAGAGGATCTGGTGGCAGGGCTGGCTTATTCTATCGTGTATAATTATCTGAACAAAGTGGTGGGCGATAAAAGGGTGGGCAACCACATCTTTTTCCAGGGCGGGGTGGCATGGAACAAAGCAGTGGTGGCGGCTTTCGAGATGGTAACCGGAAAGAAGATCACCATCCCTCCACATCATGATGTAACCGGCGCCATAGGCGCCGCTATCCTGGCTATGGATGAATATAAAGGTGGCAAAAGCACGTTTAAAGGATTCGATCTCTCTGAAAAACAATATTCTATCTCTACCTTCGAATGCCCAGACTGCGCCAACCACTGCGAGATAAAAGAGGTAAGAATAGAAGGTGAGCCGTCGCTCTTCTATGGAAGCCGCTGCGAAAAATATGACACCAAAAGAAAATCAAAAAGAACGGGCATCCCCGATCTTTTCAAAGAGAGGGAAAAGATCCTTTTCCACATTCATAAAGAATTTGTAACCTCCAATTCTAAGCCGAAAGAAAGAAAAAAGATTGGCATTCCTCGAACTCTTTTCTTTTACGAGTTATTTCCTTATTGGGCGACCTTCTTTGAGGAGTTGGGATTTGAGGTGGTGCTTTCCGATCCTACTAACAAGCGGATAATTCGTCAGGGGGTGGAACAGGTCCTCTCCGAAACCTGTTTCCCGGTTAAGGTAGCACATGGTCATGTTTTGAATCTCCTCAAGAAAAAAGTAGACTATATTTTTCTCCCCAGTTTGATTAGCATGAAGAAGGAGGATGACCATAATCGGGAGAATTACGCCTGTCCCTATGTTCAGGCTTTGCCCTACCTGATCAAAACTGCCATAAATTTAGAAGACTATCCCACCCGACTGCTCACCTTCCCGGTCTATTTCCAACTGGACAGAAACATCCTTTTAAGGACGCTTATCAAATTAGGCAAAGAGTTGAAGATAAAAAAGAGACAAATAGAAAAGGCACTGCTGAAAGCGGAAAGGTGTCAGGAGGAATTTTACAGAAGACTTTCTTTGAAAGGACAGGAGGTTCTACAAAACCTGAAAGAAGATCAAAAGGCTTTAGTCCTCGTGGGAAGACCTTACAACACCTGCGACCTTGAACTCAGCTTGAATCTTCCCAAAAAACTTGCGGATTTGGGAGTATTGGCAATCCCCATGGATTTCTTGAGCAATGATCCTCAAATCAAAATGGACCATCTGCCTAATATGTACTGGAAGTACGGGCAGAAGATCTTGGCCGCATCGGAGATTCTAAAAAACCACAAAAATCTTTTTGGCTTGTATGTCACCAATTTTGGTTGCGGTCCCGACTCTTTTATCGTTCATTTCTTCAAGAAGAATTTAGGTGAAAAGCATTTCCTTTTGATCGAGCTGGATGAACATTCAGCTGATGCAGGGGTTATCACCCGGTGTGAGGCTTTCTTGGATAGCCTGAAGAAATATCAACCGCCCGAACAGAAAAAACCATATCTTCCAAGATATAAAGTCGCCGCTTCCGGGAACCATAGAACTCTGTATATCCCCTATATGTGTGATCACGCCTTTGCATTTAAAGGCGCCATGAACGCCTGTGGACAAGAGGCTCATGTTATGGAAGAGTCGGATGAGGCTACTCTCATCCTGGGGAGAAAGTTTACCTCTGGGAAGGAATGCTATCCCTGTATTCTTACCACAGGAGATCTTTTGAAATTCTTAAGAAAGCCGGATATAAAACCAAAAGAAGTCGCCTTCTTTATGCCCAAGGCAAATGGACCCTGCCGGTTCGGTCAATATCATAACCTGCATCGGGTGATCTTAGATGAGTTGGGATATCGGGATGTTCCTATCATCTCTCCCGATTCAGACGACTCTTATTCCACCGTCTCAAACCTGGATGGTGACTTCCGCAAGTTAGCCTGGAAGGGTATGGTGGCAACCGATCTTCTGATAAAGCTTTTGCATCAAAACAGACCATACGAAAAGAACAAAGGAGAGACCGATCGGGTCTACCGCCGATGTTTGGGTCAGTTATCCAGAACTATAGCTTCCAGGGGAGACATCGAGGAGACGCTTAGCTGGGCAAAGGAGATGTTCGCCAAAATAGAGAAGGAGAGAAAAGAAAGAAATCCCATTATCGGAGTGGTGGGTGAGATTTACATAAGATCGAACAGGTTTTCCAACAATGACCTGGTGAGAAAGATCGAAGTTTTGGGAGGGGAAGCCTGGGTGGCGGGCATGGGCGAATGGATATGCTATACCACTTACATGTATAAGAAACAAAGTCTTTTGGAGAGAAAATACAAAGAGTATGTCAAAGGGTGGCTCACTGACTGGGTGCAGAAGAAAAAAGAGCACCGTTTGGAGAAAAGATTGGTAGGATCGATTTTGGAATGCCACGAGCCCAAGACAGAAAAGGTGCTAAAGCTTGCCAGTCCCTATTTGCATGAGTCCTTTGGAGGCGAAGCCATATTATCCATTGGTAAAGCCATCGATTACATAAATCAGGGCCTTTCCGGAGTAGTGAACACCATGCCCTTCACCTGTATGCCCGGAACCGTGGTCACCGCTATGTCCAAGAAAGTCAGGGAAGACTTTGGCAACTTCCCCTGGCTTAATCTGGCTTACGAGGGACAGGAGGATGCCAACGAGATTACCCGCCTGGAAGCCTTTATGCACCAAGCCAGAGATTTCCGCAAAAGAAAATCTTAAACCGGTCAGCGGATGAAACGGATACAATAGACCGTTTCTGCTGAAGGCGGGTGTTCTTCACCCGCCGTTTCATTTCCCGTCCACAGGATCCATAGGATTGGTGAAGCCTGCCAGCCATGGAACACCAACGGGAAGCGGGAGAAAGAAAATCTTAAACCGGTCAGCGGATGGAACGGATGAAACAGATAGAATAGATTGTTTTCTCACGTCCGTTCAATCCGTTGAATCCTTCAGGCAAAGCCTTTCCTTCGACACTGAGTCTCAGGACGAAGTGCAGGACAAGTCCGTTGACACGTTTAATCCGTTGACCTCCACTCGTTAGAAAAGTAGGTCGGATATGTCCCGCCGTTGGCGGGACTATCCGACCTTTTCCTTCTATTCCAACGTCTTGTCCGAAAGTTCTCCTGACGGAGAACATTTCGGACCTACTTTCCTCGCCTCGGCGAGGATGTTATCCTTGACGGGCCTCCGTCATCCTCGCTAACTCCGCCCTTGTGGATCATAACATCCAGAAGAAGCACAAATCTGTAGTTGCTCGATTTATCGAGCTTATAAAAAGCCTCTTGTTCGTCATGGATGCCCCCTCCGTGACGCTGACTTTACGGTAACCAACGGAAGCCGTTGACAACTTGCTTATCGCAACAAAACCATCTTCTTGGTCTGAAAAAACCCGGGAGTCTTTATTCGATAGAAATAGATTCCGCTTGCAACTTCCTTACCCAAATCGTCCTTTCCATCCCACTCCACTAACCTATGACCTGTTTCCATGTATTGATCCACCACGGTACTGACCTTTTGACCTAATGTGTTGAAGATCTCAATTTTAATGTGTCCTGATTTGGACAGCAAAAATTCTATTTGGGTCGTTGGATTAAAGGGATTGGGGTAGTTCTGAAAAAGCGCAAAAGATGAAGGCCAAGACAGGACCTCACTGTCCTCAATACCGTTACATTGCACTTCTTTTGAAATGCTATCGTTCGCTGCAGTGTGATCCACCGCGTAGAATAGTAAAACAGTCATTAGATAGCTTACCGGATACTCGGATGGAGCTACCCAATCCGCAAATGTCACTTCCATTGTTGAGTCCTGTGGGATAGACTGGTTTATCCGTACATAGTCTTGATAACCGTCAATGGAGCATTTGGCAGTGAAGAAGGATATAGGATAATTATAATTGCAATTATTTCTCACAGAGATCTGTGGTGTATAAGTACTGCCTGGATGTACAAAATCTGGCGGTGCTCCAATAGAGATTACTGCAATGTCGAATACTATCTCCTCCTTCAGCCAAGGGTCATAGTCTATAGGTCCTGATGCCCCGTCACCACTGTCAGGACCCACAGGATGGCCCCACCAATTATCCTGTGCTTGTAATTGCGGATAATGAGGACTATGACTATAGTTGTTACAATATATACCCCAAGATACATTACCAGAAATATTATTGTAATGAATGCTTGGCCAAGACTGTGCATTAGCGTAACCAACGAAGATCCCACCCCCGGAAACAGCGTTGTTGCTGTCTATTTGATTATGTTGGATGCTTGCATGAGAGGATATATAGCAGTCAATTGCACCTCCATTCACCCCGCTATTGTTGCAGAAGTAGTTCTCTCGTATCGATGAATTTGCTCCATTATAACAACTGATTCCACCGCCTCTTCCGGAAGTTCCATTATCTCGTATTATATTTCCAATTATAAGAGGATTAGAGTTCTCGCAATATATGCCGCCCGCTCTGGAATAACCCGAATTGTCCCTTATTATATTATTCCTTATCGTCGGTGAAGTATTGAGACAATATATACCGCCACCATAGTCATCAGGAGAAGTTCCAGTCGCCCATCCATTCATGATTTTGAACCCATCAATGACTGTCTGCTGGACTAGGTACTGTGCCATGGTTATCACACGACCTGCTCCATTTGCGTCTATAACGGTAACATCCGGACCCAATTCACTAATCAGGTCAATCCCCGGTGTACTTGGCCAAATGATGGTTTCCTCGTAGGTTCCAGGAGCCACCAACACGGTGTCGCCAGCAGAAGCACTGTCCAGTCCAGCCTGTATGGTGTTCAGTGTTGAATCTGGATGTACATACCAGCTGGTTGCATTAGTTTGGTTAATTAAGACAAGGGATAGTATTAAGGATAGTATTAAAGTAAAATATTTAGTCATATTACACTCTCCTTTTTACCTTAAATCGAGTAGCACATTTTAAGGACACAATTATACTGCGTTTAACCTTAAATTAAATTCTTATTTCACTAATGTCAAGCAAAAAACGTCATCATGAGAAAGATTATGGATGGAGCGTGGAAGGGGGGGTAATTTATCCCTTCCCTTGTTCATCACGGATGCCCTCGTCCGTGACGCAAACAACAGAGTAACCTCTCCCCCTATCTCCCCCTCTTACCCGCCGTTGGCGGGATTAAGTTTGCTTTTTTAATTCTGAATTTTTGTTAATAGCTTTCCTCATCCGAAGGAAACTTTCCCGATTTTACATCATCTAAATAATTTTTAGAAGCCTTTCTTGTCTCTTTTCCTAGCTCTGCATATTTTCTCACAAACTTCGGCTTGAAATCCTCGAACAGACCCAAAATGTCGTTTATTACCAGCACCTGTCCGTCACATTCAACACCGGCTCCAATTCCTATGGTGGGGACTTTGAGAGATTGGGTAATCTCTTCAGCCAGATTCTTGGGGATGGACTCCAACAGGACGGAAAAGCATCCGACCTGTTCTAACTTTTTTGCACTATCCATTAAATATTTTCTCTCCTCCTCGGTTTTTCCCCGAACCACGTATCCGCCAAATCGGTTGATGGACTGAGGGGTCAAACCGATATGCCCCATCACCGGGATGCCTACCTCGATTATCCTTTTTATGGTATCAGCCATCTCCAGCCCACCTTCGATTTTGACCGCTTCGGCTCCCCCCTCCTTCAAGAAACGTCCGGCATTGGAAATGGCTTCCCCTGTGCTGGCCTGGTAGGAGAGAAACGGCATATCGGCAATGACCAGAGCCCTCTTTACCGCTGAGGTGACCGCTTTGACATGATATATCATTTGATCCATGCCAATAGATAGGGTGGTCGGAGAACCATAAAATACCATATTAACCGAATCCCCTACCAGGATTGCATCCATCCCGATCTGATCCAGGATACGGGCGGTGAAAAAATCATAGGCGGTGAGGATGGCTATCTTTTCTCTTCTCTTTTTGAATTTGATGAAGTTTCTTACCGTGATCTTTTCTTCAGCCATTTTTCTATTCTTCCTTTTTGAGAGAGTGGAAAAAAACGCCTCAACTTCCTCCCATGGGCACATAGTATTTAGTGCCGGAAAGTGGTGTCGCTAGCAAGGCCAAAAGATCAGCTAAATCTTTTTCATTATGGACGAAATCCATCTGGTCCGTGTTCACCACCAGAAGCGGCGTTTTGGTATAATGGAAGAAGTAATAATTATACGCCTCATTCAAAGCTCTGATATAATCCAGATCCATGTTCTTTTCATAAAAGCGACCACGCTCTTTTATTCTCTTCAGCAACACCTCCGAGGAGGTCTGTAGATATATGACCAAATCCGGCTTGGGAACATCTTCTTTTAGGATGGCAAGAAGTTTTTCGTATAGATAAAACTCCCTTTGATCTAAGGTGACGGAAGCAAATATCCTATCCTTATCGAAGAAATAATCGCTTATCACCTTTTTGTGAAAAAGATCGGTGGCAAAAAGCTCCTGCTGTTGTCTATGTCTGGAGAGAAGAAAGAATAGCTGGGTCTGGAAAGCATATCGTCTTTTGTCCTTATAGAAGTCGGGAAGAAAAGGATTGTCCTCTGTCTCCTCCAGAATCAATCCGGCATCCATCTTCTCTGCTAATGTCTTAGCCAGGCTGGTCTTTCCCGCTCCAATGGAACCCTCTATGTTGATAAAATTAAGCTCAGCCATCCTCATCTCAAATCAGATGAATCGTTTTAACTGCCGGATAAATATAAATGGCAACCCAAGCAGGTGCAAAGAAAATTTATATTTTTTCTGAATATAATCTTACCGCGGACTTGTCCTCACAATTTTCCAGAAGCTCATCTACACTTTTTTTCAGCACCGGATGTAAAAGTCGGGGAGCAATCTGTGCCAGAGGTATCAAAACAAATCTTCTCTGGTGCATTCGGGGATGTGGAATGGTGAGCCGACCTGAATCCACAATTCGGTTATCGTAAAGCAGTAAATCTATGTCGATATTTCTGGGTCCGCATTTCTCTTCCCTTTTCCTTCCCATCTGGTCTTCGATGGCTAAAAGATGTTCCAGCAAAGGAAAAGGATCTAAAGATGTTTGAACTTCAAGAACTAAGTTCAAAAACCACCTCTGATTCTCATATCCCATCGGCTCACTCTCATATACAGAGGAGATTTTTTTGATCGAGATATTGTTCGATTCCTCTATCTTCTTGATTGCCCTTTTTAGATATTGGAGCCTATCGCCTAAATTTGACCCCAGGCATACATAAGCCTTTGCCAAAGCGAACCTCAAACTTTATTTGACACATTTGGGTTATTATTAGGTTAACAGTTCACAGTGAACAGTTCACAGCGAACTGTAAGCAACCTGATGTCAGGCAAGATTTTAAATTCTCTGGCAAGACCTTACCTACTTAGGCTTCATGCTCTTGCGTTTACGTTTGACCTCCACCTCGATATGATCCAAATTTCCCGGGACCGGAGGAATCTTTTTTCTTACTCGTATTATCACCTCTTTAGGCTTGAACTTTTTTAGAATTTGATTTGCCAGCCTTACTCCAATCGTCTCCAAAAGCGCAAATCTATTTTGTGCCACCAGCTCCTCCACGGTGCGATAGACTTCGGTATAGTTTACGGTATCTTTCAATTTATCGCTTCTGGCGGGTTTGTCCATATCTACCATCAGTTCCACATCCACCTCGAATCTTCTTCCGGTCTGCCTCTCTGCCGCAGAGATCCCATGATATCCGTAGAAGGTCATGTTATGTAATCTGATCACGCCCATATTAACCAAGTTTAACAGATTAAGGTTTTATGAACTGGTGAAAAAAAACTTTGGTTGCATCGGAACTTTGTCGAACTGTTTCTCAAATAGAAATGGGTTTGACAAAGATGTGTCGACTTGAGAAAATCAACCTATTCCTACCCCAGCGGACGGTCCTGCAGATCCTTCGGGCGGACGCTCGCCCCCACCCATACGCCCGGACGGACTCGTCTGGGGGTGGGCGTCTGGGCGGATTATCATTCGCCGCCCCGCCTGCTGGATGAAAATGTCCAGCAAGAGCACAAGTTCTCATAATGGCAGACAAGCTCATGGTTCCATTTTGCGCTTCAATATTAATATAGGTCTGCGGAATTTTGAAAGTCAAGAAAATTCTTGTGTTTTGTTAGGTCGGCTTTTATCTTGTTCGATGTTTTGATAAAGGAAACTTTTGATTCTTTGAAGATTTAAAGGGAATGAAGAAGTATTTTATTTTTTTGTCTTTAGCTTTGTGCCTGTTCGTATTCGTTCTTGAAACTCAAAGTCTTGGGCGGACACGAGAGGATTCGACCATAACAAAGGTTTCACAGCCAGATACTTTGTTAGAGAAAAAATCCCCCATGGGAGCGCTTTTACGATCGGTGGTCTTTCCGGGATGGGGGCAGTTTTACAATCGAAAATATCTTAAAGGAGTGGTGGTGTTCGGGGCGGAGACAACCTTCATCACCTTAGCCTCCATCGAATGGAGCCGGATGAATAAGCATAAGAAGAATTTCCAGAATCCCGATTATCCGGACCGATACTGGGAATTTGAACAGTTTCAGTTCTATGAGGATAGAAGGAATCTATTTTTATGGATCACCGCCGGAATCGTCTTTTTGAGCATGTTCGATGCTTACGTGGATGCACATCTATTCAATTTCGATCGAGAGGAAGTAAGAGACTTCTCCATTAGTCTGATACCGGAAGCCAATGGTGGGAACAACATAAAGATCGTGTTTTCCATCCAGCTTTAAGAAGACCTATCAATCTCAACTCTCCCATCTCAAATCTCAGTCTCAAGTCTCAGTCTCAATTCTCAGCTCTCAAATCTCAATAAATGTATCTGGCGATGTCCAATTTGTACTGGCGGGGAGCAATGGTCTTCAAGATAGTTCTTTTATGCTTTCCCGTCTTCTCATCGATTTTAGTTAAGTCCACAGTTTCTATTTTGTCCTTTTTGCCGGTCTTATCCGCGATGATTGTCACCTCCGGTCGGGAAAGCTCGGTGGGATTGGCTTTCATCACCACTCCCACCTCTCCGGTATCTAAAATGACCACCGAACCAGCCGGATAGATGCCCAGCATGTTTATAAAAACCTTTAAAAGCACCGGATCGAAAGCCTTCCCCTCGTTCTCCAGCATCTTCCTTAAAGCCTCCTCCGGGGTCAATGGCTTCTTCGCATATACCCGACCTGAGGTCATGGAGTCATATACATCAGCGATGGTCACGATACGGGTGTATAAATTAATATCCTTTTTGAAGCTCAACCGAGGATAGCCGGAAAGATCCATCTTCAGATGATGTTCAAAAGCCACCACCATGGCCCGGGTGGAGAATCTATCCAGACTGCGTTTGGAAAGAAGGGTCTTTACGCCAAACACCGGGTGTTTTTTGACCTCCTCCCATTCCTTTTCACTTAGCTCGTCCGGCTTGTTAAGAATCTCTAAGGGTAGCTTTACCTTACCCACATCATGGAATAAGGCGGCGAAGCCCAGCTCGCTTAATTTTCTTTTGGAAAGCCCCAGCCTGGCCCCCAATGAAACCGAGAGAATACAAACATTAACCGAGTGAGCGAAAGTATATTCATCAAAGTTTTTGATGGCAGTCAAGCTCATCAAATTACCCTCTTCCTTGATGAGTTGATCTATTAAAAACTGAATTGCCCTCTTGCTTTTGACTGTGTTGATACTTCGTCCGGCTTTTGCCGTCTCCATCGTCTCCTGAGCCACCGAAAGCGTTTTAAAGAACCTCTTCTTAGCCAGTTTTTTCTGATTCTCCGGCAGAGACTGGTCTCCCACATCCCATTCCGAGGCAAATTTTTCTATCCTGATGTGCTGAATGTTTGAGGAATGGACCCTCGTCTGCAAGCTCTCGAAGGGATTCTCACATTCTGTATCCACATGCGCCATAATGAACACAAATTCATCCAGCTCCTCCGGAGTCAATGGTGAGTTGATAATCAGGCTCTCATATTGTAGTTTCCTGAAGGTCTCCATGATGAACTTGCTGGAGACATATCCATCGAAGGAAAATTTCAATCTGGTTTCATTCAAAAACAGATACCCCTCTTTCGATTTCAAAAAGATATCCTGTTCCTTTTCCAGTAGGGCTTTGATCAGCCCCAATAGCTTTTCGCCCTGCCTCATATAGACCGAATTTGATCTATCATACAACTGGGCGGTGCGGATGGAGACATAGAGTTGATAAACCAGATTCTTCCCCTGCTCCAGAAGATAGAGCTTTTGCACCTTGGTCACATTTTTCTCTTTTGTCTTGGCTGGGCTTTCTGAGATCAAATTATCCCCTTTGTAAGAAAATTCTAAGATCAGGTGATTTTAGTTGGTTCACCTCTCCTTAGCCGGCGATAGTCGAGTCGATGCAAGGCATGCTGGCAGGCTTGCCGGATAGCTTTATTTCTCTTTTTGCTGAGTTGAAGTAAGGCTTCCTTCGCCTCAGGAGTGTCGAGTGTACTTAAAGCCCCGATGGCGAATATGCGGATTTCATTATGTTTATCTCTTGTCCGCCAGCTTCGTTTATTAACCATCTTCACCAAAAACGGGACAGCCTCGCTTTCGGCGATGGTAGCGAAGGATTCCAGCATGTGTTTTTTCTCTTCCGGAGATTTATCTTTAAACTCACCATCTTGCAAGATGGTCATCAACGCGGGCAAAGCTTCCTTCTCCTTTCTCTGTGCCAGCCCACGAGAAGCTAAGATACGAATCCTCATGTCCTCGTCTTGTAGGGATGAGACCAGCAGGGATCCCGCTTCGGATCCGGGGATTTTGAAAAGCGAGGTGACAACCTCCCTTCTCACCCTCAGATCCGGGTGATGGATAACCAGCTTTAAAAATTTCACTCCTTTCACAGAACCAATTGTTCCCAGCACAGAAACCACATTTCGCACCACATACCAACGCCGGTCGGATATGCCCTCTTCCAGAAGCTCCAGATGATCTTTCCCTTTCTCCGTCAACACTTCACACACCATCCTGCGAGCCGGGAAGTGTTTAAGGTCTCCAAGCATATGAATGATGGGAGAAATAGAGTTCCAGTTCAGAGAGAAGAGGTATTCTTTAACAGAAGAGAAATCGATGATCTCTTTTTCATTCAAAATCTGAGAGACCCTCCTGATGTTCTCCTCCTCTCCTGCCCCATCCACCACCCTTCTTGTTCTTTCCGCCTTACTCTTTTTAAGAGAGTCTATTTGTTCGGAGGAGTTTTGCGTCATCGCCTCAAATTTCTTCAGCCTCCAAACGATCTTTGCTGCAGAGCAGAAATCAGCCATGTTGATAAGTGTGCCTAAAATCTTCTCTAACGTCTCCATCATCTGGCTGAACTCAGAAAAATCTTGCTCGGTGATTAAGATCTCAGTTAGTATGTCGAGAAACTCATCCAAAGACCTGTACCGATTATCCATTTCCAGAAGCTGTTGGATGCTTTCGATCTCTTCGGGTGAGAATTCCTTGAGTTTCTTTAAAAGCTCTTTGGTTTGCTCCTGTCTGTATTGATAGGTCAAATCCTGGCGATCTGCCCCATCAGTATAGGCGTCTTGTTCGGTGAGGGCTATCTCTGAGTAGAAGAGTCGATTGAAATCCCAATCATCCGGGATGTCCTCAGCTGAAGGAACATCCACATCCAATAGATCATCCACCACTAGATATTTGATGTGATTGAAATCCTTCTCCCACAACATGGTCACCAGGTCTTCTTCTAAATCCGTGGATTTAAAGCATGTCTCCATCACCTCAACCAAATCCTCAACCTCTCCCGGTTCCAGTCCCTTTAAAAAGGCAAGCTCTCTGATCCCATCTTTGTGAAGAACATAAGCCAGCCCCTCCTCTTTTTCTCCATCTTCATACACTACTTTTCCTTCATACAGAAGTTGGGAAGGGGAAATCTCTAACTTCAATTCATCGTAGGAATTCAAAAATTCGCTTAAGCTCAGGTGGAGCTTTCTCTTGAATTCCTTGGGGATAGGATTGTTGGTTGGATAAATTAACAGGCTCTTTAGAGCATTGCTCAAAAGTTGAACAAGTCTCTTGACTGATTCAAGCTCAACTAAATTAAGCTCTTCAAATTGGGTTTCAAAATCAAATTCGGGCATACTTGCCCCCTGGACGGAGTTCTTTCAATTTATCGACATCTTAAAGGTGAAAATTACTATTTTTTGATGATTAAAGGTGTGCTTTAGTGTTTTGGTTCGCCAGTTTAAAACCTAACTTGAGTCGTTTGACTTGCAGTTCTCAGACTGGTCGTATATGTTATGATCAGATATGATCCAGCATCTGGTCTGCTATCTCTTCGGCCCTTTTTAGGTCCCTTTCCGGGACCCAGATGGTTATCTTCGAAACAGGGATGTGGATGGTTGTCGTCCTGAGAGGGATACCTTCATCCCCCTTTATCATGGAAGCTATTCCTTCATTTTCCAATGCCTCCTTCAGCATCTGGGCGTACATACGTGAGGGCAGATTTCTCAAGGGGACAAAATTCGGGCTTTCAGGAGGTTTCTCCTCCGGCAGTTTATCGACCAAAGGAGCACCACAATCCGGGCATCTCTTTACATCCTCTTTGTATTCAAACCGGCAATTGGGACAATACGACATGTTATTCTCTCCTCATCTTTTGCCCCCTTCATTCAGTTGGTAATACGTTTCTTCCCTGATGAAAGATGCAAAGAACACTCACATCCTCAGTGTTTGACTAAAATAAAGCTCGCCTAGAAGCAACTTGTGATCTATTATTCTGAAACAGCCTCTATTGAAGTTGAGGATGCAACCACTCCTGCGCCGATGGTTCCGTTTGCACCCGAGACGTTATCTGCAGGAAGTCCAGCTGGAAGATAGAGCTCCATGCCCGGGTAGTACAGGAAGCTGGCTCGATAGGAAACCAGGAACACCCGGTAAGTACCAGTTATAAAGGTCAGTCCTTCGTAAAAGGCATCAGCATCAATCCCGGTTTGTCCGATCTCAGTTGCGGGTATCAATGCCGTATATCCATTGCTTCCGTTTGGTCTCACTATGCTTTTGAAATAGCCGGAAGCACCGGCTGATGAACTAAAACTTATTCTTACGTCATCGCTCTGTGCACTGGTGATCGTGGGATGATTTATGTCGGTTATCTGGAACGAGCCGGGCATTAACACGGAAGTGCTCAGATTGAAATCGTCGTCAGCAGACGAGACGTTAATGGAAACGTTTTGTCCGAAACTAAAGAGCGGGGATCCCTCCAGGTAGTAATTGCCATTCCCCTGATTATCTAAGGTATCGGCGCCCACCTTCGCCACTGCTCCGTCGAAGGGATTGCCATCCCGCAAAATGGCAAAATATGCAATGTCCTTACCCAAGTTCAGGTCTTTGACCACCACCCCGTTGATGGTGAATTTATATTCTTCTTGAGGAGTGCGGGTGGTAACCTTTCCTCCGCAGGAAAGAGAAAATATAATTAACAAAAAGAGAACTAACCCAATTTTCATAATTGTGTGATGTTTCATCTTAAGCCCTCCCTGATTGTTCAATACGGTAACTGTCCATTGGGACGCATTTTTTCGCCCAAATGGGCGGCTACCAATTAGCTGTTGGTTCGGGGTGCCCTTCAGGGTGAATCCCTTTCCTTCGACACTGAGTCTCAAGACGAAGTGCAGGATGAACCCTCACCCCGAACCAGGAATGTTGTGGGGTAAGGGCTTGCTCTGAGAACTTGTGTCGAAGGGTACCCCGCAACAACAGCAAACTCTTATAAAAACTTTTTCATTTATTTTATAACTCCAGCGATTTCATCCTCTGGACAGCTTCTTTCAATCTCTCTTTATTCTCAATTAACGAAAACCGTAGGTATCCTTCGCCGGAGGGACCCAAACCCGCTCCTGGCGTGGTCATTATACCTGCCTTTTCAATCAGCAAATTTGCCATTCCCCAGGATCCAAAGTCGGACTTTTTTGAATCCAATCCATAGGGAATTTTTGCCCAGACAAATATGCCGCCTTTTGGATTTTCCACCTCCCAACCCAGCTCTTTCAGACCTGCAACTAAAACATCTCTCCTCTCTTGATACGTCTGGCGGACCTGATCTATGTCCTTCTCTTCGAGAGAAAGCGCCATACAGGCGGCTTTTTGCAAAACATGAAAAGCGCCGGAGTTGACGTTAACCTCCACCTGCCTTAGCGTATCTATTAGCTTACTGTTCCCCACCACAAAGCCTAATCTCCATCCGGTCATCCCGTATGTTTTGGAGAACGAGAAAAACTCTAAGCAGTTCTCCTTTGCTCCATCGATCTTTAGTGTACTTTCCGATCTAATATTGTCAAATGTTATCTCCGAATAAGCCATGTCCTGGCAGATGATAATCTCGTTTTCTTTCGCAAAATCAACTGCTCTTTGTAAGAACCCCTTATCCGCCAAAGCCCCAGTTGGGTTGTTGGGATAATTCAAAAACAGAAGCTTGGCTCTGGATAAATCCTCCTTTTTTATATCCTCAAAATCTGGCAGCCACCGGTTCTGCTTCAAAAGAGACATGAGGATAGGTTCCCCACCAGCCAAGATCACCCCTCTTTTAAACACCGGGTAAGCCGGATCAGGAATCAGTGCCATATCTCCAGAGTCTATAAACGCCCAGCTTACATGAGCAATTCCCTCCTTGGAGCCTAGCAGGATTAAAACCTCTGATTCCGGATCAAGATCAAGATCGAATCTTTTCTTCATCCAGAGGACGACAGCTTGCTTTAACTCAGGCAATCCTTCATATATTGGATGCCTGTGATTCTCCGGATTGTCCGCCGCTTTTTTAAGCGCCTCCACGATTTTGGGATGGGGAGGTAAGTCCGGATTCCCACCACCCAGGTCAATTATGTCCTTTCCGGAAAGCAATGCCTTTTTTTTGGCCTCAGCTACACCAAAGAATACATATTCCTCCAGGTTTCTCAAACGGGAGGAGATTTTGCTTTCGATGTCCAAAGGCTTTTTTCCTCTATCATAAAATTGATCGGCACATAAATAACCTCAATTGAATAATATATTGGGAAAGTAGAACTGTCAATGAAAAAGGGGTTTGCGTCCACTGATGCGGTA
>JAGMFA010000169.1 GCA_023127875.1 Candidatus Zixiibacteriota bacterium | reverse complement strand
ACTAACAAATATGGGACGGTGCTAATTTATTTGATGCATTAGACCCTGCGGCGGCGCAAGATACATTAATCTCACCTTTTTGGGAAGGCTCGTCTGGACGTTGATCGGATGAAGGAGAGACCTCTTTTTCTTCAGTTTCTGTGGCGATAAAAGATTTTTCTAAGTCTTTTCTTCCCTTGATCTCTCCCTCTTTAAGGATATCCTGATCCTTTTTATTCAAGGAAACCCCCTTGAAAAGTTATTTCCCTTTCTTTTGACCTAAATAGGAATCTTTGTCTTTTTATCGACAGAAAACCAGAAGCTCTTGACAAATGCAATGTGCTCGCTTATACAATAACCGCAGTATGTAATCTCCCTTTGTTTTCCAACATCTCACCTTTTTATCCTTGCATATTTCACGGTTTTTGATTATAGTTTATGTAAATAGAAAACTCGTATCTATTCTTGCTTTTTAGTGAAAGGAGTCTGTCATGCAGATAGAAGTTAAACAAGGAAGAGTTGAGTTAGCAGAAGATGATGCCGTTCTTCTGAATTGCTTTGAGGAAGTTAAAAGACTCGACCGTGTGCTCAAAACCATTGATGATAAACTTTCCGGAGCCGTAAGCCACCTGTTTGAAACCGGGGATTTTACTGCAAAGTTGGGACAAACCGCAGTCATATATCCCCAGGACAGATTGAATTTCAAAAGAATCATTCTGGTGGGATTAGGAAAAAGAGATGAGTTGACAATCGAAAAGCTCCGTCGAGCTTATGGTTTTTCTGGAAGAAAGATTAAAGAGCTAAAACTCAAGAGCCTCTCCGTTCAAGCATTCGAGTCAAATCTTCCCGGCGTTAAATTGCAAGAAGCTTCACAAGCGATGGTGGAGGGGATACTGCTTTCTTTATACAAACTCGATCGCTACAAAACTGTCGATGAAAATGAGAGAATCGCTTTGCAGAGGTTGACCATTTTGAAGGAGAAGCGCAAGGGAATTGGTGAGATCAAAAGAGGTGCAGAAGATGGAAAAGATTTTTCCTGGGCAACCAATTTCTGCCGCGACTTATCCAACCAGCCGGGCAATTATCTGACACCTGAGCGCCTGGCTGGTGAGGCAGACAAGCTTGCCCGGGAAAATAACTTGAAGTGCAAGATTTTTTCCGCACCAGAGATAAAGAAATTGAAGATGAATACCTTTTTGGCTGTGGCTTCAGGAAGCAAAGAGTCTCCCAAACTTATTGTTCTGGAATATATACCTCCGCGGAGAGAAGTAAATACTTTGGCTCTGGTAGGGAAAGGCATCACCTTTGATGCCGGAGGACTATCCTTGAAGAGCACCGAGGGTATGGTAGAGATGAAGGGAGACATGATGGGAGGAGCAGTGGTTATCGCCACTATCGCCGCTTGTGCAAAGATGCAGCTACCTCTTCACCTCGTTGGAGTAATTCCCGCCACGGAGAACCTTCCTTCCGGCACGGCTTTGAAAGTAGGGGACATCATAACCTCACATTCGGGCAAGACCATCGAGGTCCTAAACACGGATGCGGAAGGACGTTTGATTCTGGCAGACGGATTATCCTATGCCCGAAGCTTTGAACCTGATGCCATCGTGGACGTGGCTACTTTGACCGGTACTATTAAACTCGCTTTAGGAACCATTTGTGCCGGGCTTTTTGGAAATCACCGAGGATTGAAAGCTCAAATGTTGAAGGCAGGTGAGGTGAGCGGCGAGCGGGTTTGGGAGATGCCCTTGTGGGAAGAATATGGGGAATATTTGAAAAGCGACTTAGCCGACATCAAGAATGTGGGCGGTCGACCCGGAGGAGCGATCTTAGCGGCTAAGTTTCTGCAAAACTTCGTCGGAGACCTTCCCTGGATTCATTTAGACATTGCCGGAGTCGATTTCAGGGAAAAAGAGGATTCTTACCAAACCAAAGGTGCAACCGGATTTGGGGCAAGGCTCTTGTTGCAATTCTTGAAGGACTGGAAGAAGATGTAGTTAGACCGATTCTCCCGTTGGTAACGGATGCCTCGTCCGTTCACGGTGAATCCGTTACCTTTGTAGGGGCAATTCATGAATTGCCCCTACACGGACAGGGTGTCCGTCGGAAGAAGGGACACTAATGGGTGCAGCTTCTGCCCGAATTAGAGGGGGATTTGCCCTGACACGTTACGGACAGGGGATGCATAACGAACTTGCGAAAAGTTTTGTGTAGGGATAGGGCTTGCTTCGCACCGAGCGCTCAGCACGAGGTGTCCTTGTCCTATCTCCCGTTGGTAACGGATACCTCGTCCGTTACCTTTGTAGGGGCAATTCATAAATTGCCCCTACGTGGACAGTGTGTCGGTGACGAACCTGAGATACTACCAAAGGGCAGGCACTCCAAAGTCATGTTGCGTCAGGATATTGTTCCGTATGGATCAATCCTTCGGATTGACATCCTGATGCTGAATCACCATCTAATAAGAATTATAGGTCGGGTTGCGACCACCCGCCAACGGCGGGGGAGAGCTACCCGACACCAAAAAGAGATTGTCGGGCAGTCCAAATGGACAGCCCGACCTACTTTACCTCAGCCTCAAAAAAATCGAGGTTGGGATATTTTCTCAGGGCAGCCCGCCTTTGGCGGGTGCTTCTGTTTAGAGTGAGACCCCGCCCCCCTTTTTAACTCTATGTGGAATATGTCTTTACCCATATTCGGGTTACTTCTCTTTCCATTCATGGTGAACCATTCAGGCAAAAAACAACAAAAGTCTACAAAACTATTGACAGAAGAGTGGAAAGTGGTTTTATTAAGTTGTAATCCAGAAGGAAAAAACTTTCAACAAAGGAGAAAAGCATATGCCTAAGTCCATAGTTCAAACGGATAATGCTCCTCGAGCGGTGGGGCCATATTCACAGGCAGTCAAGTTGGAGGGAGAATCTTTGATCTTCGTTTCCGGACAGATTGCACTGGACCCCAAAACCGGTGATAGAATTCACGGGGGAATCGTCCAGGAGACCCGACAGGTTTTGGAAAACCTCAAAGCGGTCTTAGAGGCGGCAGGATCGAGCCTGGAAAAAGTGGTGAAGACCACGGTTTTCATGCACAGCATGGATGACTTCGGTGTGATGAACGAAATTTATAGCCAGTACTTCAAGACCGATCCCCCTGCCAGATCCACCATTGAGGTTTCCCGCCTGCCCAAGGGAATGAAAATCGAAATAGAGGCGGTAGCTTACGTATAAGGGTTTTCCCCTCAAACTCTAAGAGGAGAAAAAATCTTGTTTTAGCGAACGGTTGTTGCTCTAAACTGTAGATAACTGCTCGCTATCATCATCCTGAGATTTCTTTAACCCGTCCCCAAGAATAAAGATTTGATCGTCAAAAAGTTGATCTTTCTTCAGCTCCTTTTGAACCATCCTCTCTTCAAAAAGGAAAGGAGACAAAGATGTCTAAGTATGATCGGCTATTGTATGTTTTAAATCTTTTAAGAGGACGACCCGGGCTTTCGGCAAGTCAGTTAGCCCGTGAATGTGAGGTCTCGGAGAGAACCATTTACCGTTACATAACCTCCCTCTCATCGGCTAACATTCCCATATACTTTGATAAAGGCTACCGACTTCTTTCAGATGCCTTTCTCCCACCTCTTAATTTGACACCGGACGATTACCTGGTTTTAAAAATGGCTCTTTCCTCCTCAGTTTTTGCAAACCGAAGTCCACTGCGCAAGCAGGCAAAAAGTGTGTTAGCCAAAATAGAAGCCAATTTGGGCCCGGCAGTAAAGAAAGATATGGATAGTCTCAAAGACGTTGCCTCCATAAATGTCAAATCCACCTCCGATTTTTCCAAGCTGAGTCTGATGTTTAAGCTGATCGAGCAATCGATCTTAAACCGAAAAAGCATTAAGATCGTTTATGAGTCACTTCAGTCCGGGAAAAGCCTAAGGTAAGTTGATCCCTATAGCCTGGTTTACCGAAGACATGCCTGGTATCTGGTAGGGTTCTGCCACAGACGAAATGAGATCCGACTCTTCCGGCTAAACCGCATAAAGAAGATCACCCTTCTGGACAAAAGTTTTGACAAGAAGCAAGATTTCTCCTTGTCAGATTTCTTCAAAGATAGCTGGGAGCTTTATACCGGAGAGCCGGTTTATGTGAGGATCAAATTCAGGGGAATTGGAGCAAAGGTTATAGAATCGGGACAACATCACCCTTCAGAGAAAACCACCAAACTGAAAGATGGTTCTTCAGTCTACGAAGCTAAGGTTGCCGGAACAGAAGAGATCTACCGATGGGTTCTGGGATTTGGTGGAGACGCCAATGTGTTGGAGCCCAAAGAATTGAAGGAGAGAATCAAATCGACCATCGAAAAGATGAAACGATTCTATGGCTGATTCATAGTGCCAATCTGAAAAAAAATCCTAAGGCTTTTCAATCTTCTACATATAGTCTGGCAGTGAAAAAGTCCTTTAATCCTTTGGGGGGGAAATTTTTCTATTATTTTGTGTCTTTTGGTCGAATTTGATTTACTAATTAGAGGAGCAGGAAACAGTTTACATCTTATTATT